>DASXBJ010000053.1:0-3886 GCA_036491755.1 Candidatus Dormiibacterota bacterium | reverse complement strand
CGAACTCGCCTTCCAGGGAGTCGATCACAGAACGCAAGCCCTTGAGGTCGACGCGCTCGCCCCGAGACCGAAACTCGAGCACCGCGGACTCCAGGTTATCGAGCGCTGTGACCCCTACCCCTACCATGAGACAATGATACGAACAAAAGTTCGCATTGTCAAGCCTTAACAGACTAAAAGTACGAAAACCAGGGTGCCAAAATGCCGGCGAGGCGGAACCTTGCCTCAACCACCCGCTGAGGAGACAAGAAGCGCGAAAACTAGGGGTGCCAAACTGTCAGCGAGCGGTAACACATCCGCATTTCTCCAACCCGCTTCTTACCGCCAGCCTCCCCCGACACCCTCTTCACAGCCCGTCCCGACGCGCCACTCTCTCAAGGTGACCTTCAGCCACCTGGCAGACAAAGAGCACGAAACTAGGGGTGCCAGACTCTCAGCGAGCGGTAGTTCCCTCCGCAATTTTCCCAACCCGCTCCTGGTTGCCAACCTGCTTCAGCCCACTCTCTCCCAAGCGCCCTCTCAGCCTGCTTCGGGCAACCTGCTTCAGTCGCTCTCCGGAAAACGCTCCCTCAGCCACCCCACGATCTCGGCCAGCGGCGTGCCCGGGGTGAAAATCTGGGCGACCCCCTGCTTCTTCAACGCGACGATGTCGTCCTCGGGAATGATCCCGCCACCGAACACGGTGATATCCGTCGCCTTCCGCCGCCTCAACTCCTCGACCACGGCGGGAAAAAGGGTCATGTGCGCCCCCGAGTGGATCGACAGCCCGATGACCTGCGCATCCTCCTGCAGGGCCGCGTCGACGACCATCTCCGGAGTCTGCCGCAGCCCCGTATAGATCACCTCATACCCCGCATCGCGCAGCGCCCGCGCGACCACCTTGACCCCCCGATCGTGCCCATCCAGCCCCACCTTCGCCACGATGATGCGAACCGGCCGGACCGCCGTCGGCGCCACTAGACCACCGCCTGCTCGGTATAGATCCCGAACACCTCGATCAAGCTCTGCATGATCTCCCCCTCGGTGGCATAGGCCCGCACAGCCTCGAGGATGTACGGCATCAGGTTCTCCGTCCCCGCCGCCGCCTTCTTCAACCCGCCCAACGCCCGAGAGCACCGCGCGGCATCCCGCTTCCTCCGCACCTCGCGCACCCGCGCCACCTGCTCGGCCTCCAGCCGCGGATCGATGCGCAGGATCTCCATCGGCGGCTCATCCTCGACGGTGAATTCGTTCACCCCCACCATCAAGCGCCGCTTCTGCTCCAGCTCCTGTTGATACCGGAACGCGGCATCGGCGATCTCCTTCTGGAAGAAGCTCGCCTCGATGGCCGGGATCACGCCCCCCAACTCCTCGATCCGCTTGAAGTAAACCTCCGCCTGGCGCTCCATCTCATCCGTCAGCGCCTCCACGAAATAGCTCCCCCCCAGCGGATCGACTGTGTTCGCCACACCTGTCTCATAGGCGATCAGCTGCTGCGTGCGCAGCGCCAGGCGCGACGACTTGTCGGTGGGCAGCGCCAGCACCTCATCCATCGCGTTGGTGTGCAGCGACTGCGTGCCCCCCAGCACCGCGGCCAGCGCCTCCAGGGCAGTGCGCGCAATGTTCAGCTCCGGCTGCTGCGCGGTCAGCGACACGCCCGCCGTCTGGGTGTGGAACCGCAGCTTCCACGAGCGCTCCTGCTGCGCCCCGTACCGCTCCCGCATCCACCGCGCCCAGATCCGCCGCGCCGCCCGAAACTTCGCGATCTCCTCGAAGAAATCGATGTGCGCGTCAAAGAAGAAGGACAACCGTGAGGCGAACTCGTCGATCTGCATCCCCCGCTCCAGGCACGCATCGACATACGCCATCCCGTCGGCCAGCGTGAACGCCAGCTCCTGCACCGCCGTCGACCCCGCCTCCCGGATGTGATAGCCCGAGATCGAGATCGTGTTCCACTTCGGCACCTCTTTCGCGCAGTACTCGATCGAGTCCACCACCAGCCGCATCGAGGGTCCCGGCGGAAAGATGAACTCCTTCTGCGCGATGAACTCCTTGAGGATGTCGTTCTGCAGAGTGCCGCCCAGACCCGACGCCGGCACGCCCTGCTTCTCGGCGACCGCGATGTACATGCACAAGAGGATCGCGGCCGGCGAGTTGATCGTCATCGACGTCGTGATCTCACCCAGTGGAATGCCGTCGAACAGCGTCTCCATGTCGGCCAGGGAGTCGATCGCCACTCCGCAGTGCCCGATCTCTCCGCGGCTGGTCGGCGCGTCCGAGTCCTGCCCCATCAGCGTCGGCATGTCAAAGGCCACCGACAGCCCGGTCTGCCCGTTGGCCAGCAGGTACTTGTAGCGGCGGTTCGTCTCCTCCGCCGTGGCGAATCCCGAGAACTGCCGCATCGTCCACAGCCGGCCCCGATAACCGCTCGTGTGGATGCCCCGCGTATAGGGAAACTGGCCCGGCAGCTCCTCGTCCCGCCGGGGCAGGTCGTCGCTCGTGTACAGCGGCCGGAGCGGGATCCCCGAGATCGTCGAGGTCTCGATGCCGTCATCACGGCCCGAGCTCGCCTCGAAGTCCTCCTTCCAGGCTTGCTTGGCGTCGCGGGCTCGGACCTTCATCTCAGATCCATTATCGGCCCGCCCTGCGATCCAGGATCTCCTCTGCGGTGTTGTAGGGCGTGCCCTCCTCCAGCAGACGCCCGGCCAGCGTGTGGTCTTCGTCGAGCGCCCGGCGCACCCTCTCGCGTGCTATCTCCGCCGCCACCTCGGCGGTTTCGTCCCGCAGCCGCTGCTCAACCAGCAGCCGGCCCAGCCCGCTCGTCTCCAGGTGCCTGCGGTGGGCCAGCACCGCCTCCCATACCCTGTCGAGGCCCTCCTGCCGCGAGGCTACGGTGGTGATGATCGGCGGCTTCCAACCACCTGGCTCGCCGGCCGCAGACCGCGGCGAGGACAGGCTCAGCATGGCCCTGAGCTCTGTGACCACGCGCATATGGCCTTCGATATCCGCCTTGTTGACCACGAACACGTCGGCGATCTCCAGGATCCCCGCCTTGATCATCTGGACCCCGTCGCCCTGGTTCGGCGTCAGCACGACCACCGTCGTGTCCGCCACTGCGGCCACCTCGAGCTCCGACTGGCCGACTCCGACCGTCTCCAGGACCACCTGGTCGAAGCCGAACGCGCCGAGCAGGCGGATCGCCTCGCGGGTGGCCAGGGAAAGGCCGCCCAGGTGGCCACGCGCTCCCATGCTGCGGATGTACACCTTGGGATCGAGCGCATGGCGCTGCATGCGGATGCGGTCGCCCAGGATGGCGCCGCCCGTGAAGGGCGAGTTCGGGTCGGTCGCCAGCACCGCGACCGACATGTCCTTCTGGCGCAGCAGGTGGACGATCCCGTCGACAAGCGTCGACTTGCCGCTCCCGGGGGCGCCGGTGAAGCCCACGACGCCGGAGGTCGCGCCGTGGTCGCGAACCTGCTGCTCGAGCGCGCGGACCGCAGGGTCTCGCCGCTCGACCAGGCTGATCGCCCGCGCCAGGGCTCTTATGTCGCCGGCTCGAAAGCCGGCCGCCAGGTCCGGGTCGGTCAGGTTCTCACTCGCCCAAGAAGCGTAGGGCGAAGTCGTGTCCCAGCACGACGACCAGGCCATAGGTCTGCTGGCCGGCCGCGGGCACCGGGTTCGTCGGTGTGGCCGCGACGACAGTGGCTCCGAAGTAGCTCTGCAGCCACGCCGCCGTGAGTGGGAACTTCCCGCCCGAATAGTCGAGGATCACCGTCGCCGGCGACGGCCGGTGCTGGACCGGGTCCGAAAGCTGCAGCCCGGTCGGGTCGAACATCGAGGTAACACGGTTTTCCAGGCCGGGGAAGTTGGTGGCGCCGTTCACGAACTGCACCGGCGCCTTCTCATT
>DASXBJ010000052.1:0-5265 GCA_036491755.1 Candidatus Dormiibacterota bacterium | reverse complement strand
ACGGGCGTCGACGTCAAGGACGAGGAGGAGGCCAACGCGTTGTCGGATCCGGCGCCTGAAACGTCACACCTGATCTCAGTGGAGCCTCAAGAACGTCAGGCGCCGCAACAGTGAGCGGTTTGAGCTGGACCGTCAGGCCCCCGGTGCCAGGGTCAGCGTGAAAGTCGTCTTTTCCGTCATCCCAGCCGCGAACGTGGCGCCGTTGCCGGCGTCAATGACCAGCGGACGATCGTAGGTTTTGGTGGCTACGAAGGGCGAATCCGGTTTTGCCGGGACCACCCAGGTCTGGATCGCGTAGAAGCCGGTCGCCGCCCCGCCCTCGTCCCGGTGCCAGTAGGCCCAGCCGCCGTCGCCCCTGAACGTCGCGGGAATCAGGTGCTTCTGGTCAGGCTGGGATTTGATGTTGACGCTGACGGACGCGTCTCCCGGATCCATCGCTAGCACCACATCGCTAACCTCGGGGGCCGGGTTGACCGCCTTGGCGGGGTCGTTCACGTAATTCATCTCGAACGTCAGGCTGAAAACCTTGAAGGGCATGGTCGCCTGCCAGTTGCTGTACGCAAAGTCGCAGCTCCCGGACGGGTCAGGCGCCACCCCGCTGATGGAGAGGGATTGAGAGCCCGTGTAGCTGGATGCGTTCAGGACCAGGGCCTTGACCGTCGCGTTGGCGTAAACACCGCAGGAGTCATGCATGAAAGGCCCGTTGGTGGAGAAATCCAGCTTGAACGTCAGGCACTTCCCGATGTCATCGACCACCGTCTGGTCCGCCTCCTTGATGCCGAGCAACGCCGCCACCCGCACGAGGTACAGCATGCGTTGCGCCGCGCTTGGGTCGTGCTTTGTGAAGCAGCGGTCATACGCAGCCTTCTGCGCATGATCAAACAGGATTGGCAGCATTTTGGCGATGTAGTCCTCCATCGCCTTGTACTGGCCGTTGTCGATTCCGAGGAGCGCGATCATGCGCTCCCAACCCAGCGCGGTGTTGATCGCGTCATCGATGAGAGTCTCATCCGCCAGCGCCTTCTCGATCTTGGGCTTGACGACCCTGTTGAACATGTCCTCAATCGTCTTGAAGGTTGCCTTGTCGACCTGGCTGTCGTCGGGATTCTTCCCAAGCAGCTGGTCCCGCCTCTCCTGGGCCAGGATGTCCTGCAACTCGGCCGCGATCTGCTGAGCGGCCTGGTCTTCAGCCGATGTCGGCTGGCGCTTCGACTGCGCTTCGACTTCAGCCTTCGTGCCGATCGCGATTCCCTCACCCGAGAAATGGAAGATCTTGAAGGTGATCGCGCCCCTGCGGCCGGGCGGGTAAAGGAACATCTCCTGACCACTTCCGTGGTAGGCGAAACCGACCTGGCTCGGTATGGCGAGCGCTTTGCCAGGCTTGATCACCAACGTCGCCGCAGCGAAGAGCTGGAGGCCGTCAGGCTCCAGCTGAACGGCCGCGCCGAGCCCGCCCGAAAACGGCAGGCCGTCGATGCTCATGACGGGTGTCATCGTCACCTTCTGAGCCCCGAGCAAGGCGTGGTTTGGGATGGTCAGGGTGAAAACGGCGCCGTCCGACCCTGTGGCGGTCACGGTCCCGCCGGCCATCGGCACGGTAACCGTCGCTGCTTTGGCAGTGTCCAGGACTGGGGTCACGTGAGTCGCGTTGGCCGCCGGCCCAACCGCGGAGGACGGCGTCGTGCCTGCCCCCGGGGTGCCACAGGCTCCAGCCAGCAGGCTCAGCAGGAGCCCACACGTGAGAACGACTGGACCGCGGCGATTCACCTCAGCTCGTCAGAGCTTCGTGGTCTGGTTGCATTTGACGGTTCCGTCGACTTCGTGGCCGTCGCCGGTCTTGCTCTGGAACGTGAACGTCGCACCTGAGTTCGCGTCCCCCTGAATGGTGACGGTGCCCGAGCTGCCGGGAGCCCCCTCTGGGACGATCGTGGAGACGGTGTACTGGTAGCCGTTGGTGCCGTTGGACATCACGCCAACGGTGATCAGCGCGGGGTTCTTGCTCGCATCGATGCTGAAGCTGATTACGGCGAGACCGGTCGCAGCGGTGATGTCGCCGGCGTAGCCGGTATTCCAGATCTTTTGCGAAACGGAGTACTGGCACGGCGTGGCCGTCGTCACATCGAAGGTTCCAGGTGCCGGGCCGCCTGACACCACGATGTGAAACTCGGCGGCCTTGCCTGAGCCTGAGGCCGATTGCGACGCTGCAGGGCTGCTGCCGCCAGGCGGGGTCCCGGCCGAGGGGCTGGACCCGCAGGCGAGCATCGCTGCACCGACAACTGAGGTGAGGGCAACCAATGGGATTCGCCGCGCTGACAACATTGATCGACTAAGTCCTGTCGACTTGGCCGGCAAGTGCCCAGAACAGCGCCCCTGCATAAGCGGGGTTGGCCGCCAACCACGCGTAGACCTCGCTCGCCACCGCGGGGTTGGCCTGGAGGTACGTCAAGACAGCGAGGACCTCGGCCGGCTGCGCCGCATACCAAGCTACGAACGCGTTGGCGACCGCGAGATTTGGCGTGAGACCGTCAATCTCGAGTGAGAACTTGGCGAGCTCGGGGTGGGCAATGAAGAGGGCCTCCCGGACCTTCTGGACGTCCGGGGACGGTGGAATCGATGCAACGATCGCGCTGGTCGGCCCAACCGGGGCGGCGAAGGCGTTGCTTGCCCCAACTGGCAACAGCAACAGACCCAGCAGCGCTGAAATCACGAGCCCGCGACGAGCAATGCGTGTTCGAAAGAGTTCCAACATTCGCCTCCCCAACCTCAGATCAAAGTTCCACATGGACACGTGCCTGACACGGTAGGTCTGGGTGGAGCGATTCGTGTGCGTGGAAACACGCAATTCTTTCTGTGACTTTGCTCGACAGGCGTTCACTGCCTGTGGCATGTTCAGGGCATGCTCCTCGGACGCAGCGCGGAGCGGGCGCGCCTCGACGATCTACTCGGTCGATGCCGGCTGGGCACCGGCGGGGCCATGGTCCTGGACGGTGAGGCCGGGATTGGCAAGACTGCCCTGCTGGACTATGCCGCCGGTATCGCCACCGGGATGCGCGTGCTGCGCGGCCGCGGCATCGAATCGGAGTCGTGCCTTCCATTCCACGGCTTGTGGGACCTGCTGCAGCCGGTGCTCGACCGGTTGCCCACCATCCCGTCCGCGCAGGCCGCAGCGCTGGAGCAGGCTTTCGCGCTCGCCGCGGCTGAGGGACACGACAGGTTCAGTGCCTTTGTTGCAGTGCACAGTCTGTTGACCTCGGCCAGCGAGGTCGAGCCCATCGTCGTGATCTGCGACGACGTCCACTGGATCGACGTCGTTTCCGCGGAGGCGCTGCTGTTCACGGCGCGGCGAATCGCGCAGGATCCAATCGCGATCCTGTTCGGCGCCCGGACCGGGGAGCACCCACACCTGGACTTCGTCGGAGTCCCGACCCTGACCGTATCCGGCCTGGATCGCCGGACATCCGCGGACCTCCTAGCGGCGTGCGCCGGCCGGACGCTCGCCCCCAAAACAGAGGACAGGCTGATTCGCGCCGCAGCCGGCAACCCCCTCGCGATGACGGAGGCCGTCGCGATGCTGAGCCCCGCCCAGTTGAGCGGAGAGCAGGAGCTGCCGGACCCCCTTCCCGCGGGACAGACGATCGCGTCCGGCCTGGCCCGCATCCTAGGCGGTCAACCTGCCAGCGCGAGGCAGGCGCTGGCGGTCGCGGCGGCAAGCGACACGGGTGAGCTCCGCCCGATCCTCTCAGCGCTGACCGTGCTCGGCCTTGGGGCTGACGACCTGCAGGTCATGGAGGGCAAGCGGGTGATCAGCATCGGGAACGAACGCCTGGAGTTTCGCCATCCTCTCCTGCGCGCCGCGGCCTATGACCTAGCCTCAGCCGACGAGCGACGCTCCGCGCACCGCGCGCTGGCTGGAGCGATGACAGGGCGAGCCGACTCGGCCAGTCGCGCGTGGCATCTGGCCGCAGCCGCCATCGGGCCTGATGAGCTTGCCGCCCAGGCGCTGGAGGCCGCAGCCCTCGATGCGCAGGCACGAGGCGACCTGAATTCGGCCGCCGCCGCATTTGACAAGGCGTCGTCTCTCAGTGCGGCGCGTGAGATGCGAGTTCGCCGTTCGATGTCGGCCGCCACGGCGCTGAGCATGGTGGGCAGGGTGCCCGAGGCGATTCACCTGCTGGACAGGGCCGCCGGCGAGACGGCAGACCCGGTTCAGCTGGCGGCGATCAGGTCTTTGCGCGGGGTGGCCGGCACGTGGTCCGGGCGGCCTCGTGAGGCTCACGACAACCTGGTCGCCGAGGCTCTGGAGGTGATGAACGTGGACCCGGCCAGCGCCGCCTCAATGCTGACGATCGCGACCATAAATCGTTATACGACGGGCGACATCAAGGAGGCTCTGAAAACGGCTCGGCTGAGCCGCACCGCTCTACGTAAGAGTGGAGGTCGAAACCTGGTCCGGGGCGAACTCTTCTATCTGAGCGCGCTGCTCCTCAGCGGCAAAGGGACCAGTGTGAAGCGAGGCTTGATGAAGATCGCGGGGTCCATGAACGAGATCGACATCGCCGACTCAGCACTCGATATAGGGATGCTCGGCCTGGACCTGATCTGGCTGGAAGAGTACGAGCTGGCACGACAGAAGCTCGAGCATCTCCTGTCTCGCGCGCGAGAGGCGGGCGCGATCGGTGTGCTGGTTTACCCGATGACCGTCGTGTCGGAGCTGGAGTTCCGTACCGGCAACTGGCCTTCCTCTTTCGTGGCCGCGACGGAGGCCGTAACCCTGGGCACGGAGTTCAAGCAGGTCAACGCACTGACCTACGCGCTGGTCACCCTGGCACGCATTGAGGCGGCCATGGGGCAGGACGCGGAAAGCCGGCTGCACAGCGAGGCGGCCTCGTCATTGGCTGCGGAGCTGGACACCGGCTCGATCATCACCTATGCGTCATCCGTGGAGGGTTTTCGCGCACTGGGCAACAACCGCCCCGAGGAGGCTGTGGCGCACCTCGCCATGCTTCCGGATTACGTGGTTGGCAACGGCATGGGAAACCCCAACGCCGTGCAGTGGAGGCCGGACCTCATCGAGGCGGCCGTGTTGTGCGGACGGCAGGATCTGGCGCGGCAGCAGCTGGAGATTTTCGAGGCGGAGAGGGATCGCACCGGAAGTCAGTGGGCCGCGATTACGTCGGCGCGCTGCCGCGGTCTGCTTGCGGACGACGATGGTTTTGAGGGCCACTTCCTGCGCGCTCTGGATGGGCATCCCGCATTTGCCGCGCC
>DASXBJ010000051.1:0-7944 GCA_036491755.1 Candidatus Dormiibacterota bacterium | reverse complement strand
CGGACTATAAACTCGGCCAGCTCCGTCCGACTTTGGCGTCAAATCGCGGGTTCCGAACTCGAAAAACGGCGCATGACGCGAGTTCAACTCCCGCCGCGTCACACACCGCCGCCTCCACCAAGCCGGACGCGGTCCGGCTCGCCGAGATAGCGCCCGAGGAGTGGCCTAACTGGCCGCGATCACGACGGCGGATTTCCCGATGTGGGGTCCCGACCGGATCGCTTTCCATGTCGACGGCGGCCAGCGCGAGGCTGGCCGCCCGTCGATTACCCGTCTAATTCACTTACTGGATCGTGATCGAGCCGACTGAAACCGCCGTGAGCGTGAAGCCCCCGACATAGACGTTGCTGCTTGATCCGCCGTTGTTGACGCTGCAGCCTGCGGAGATGGTTGCGGCGACCCCGTGAATCGAGGCCTTGTGCCAGGTGAGCTCCCCGTCGTGACTACCAGCAACCGATCCGAAGAGGCGATCACCGTCCAGGTCGCAGTAGATGTCGCGAGTGTTGTCAGAGAAGGCTGCCCCATTGTTGTTCTGCAGGCTGACGGTGAAGTAGAGCTCGTAGCTACCCGCGGGCACGTTGATGCTCGCCACGGTGATCTCGCCGACGTCGTTGGTTCCGATCTGAGGCGCATTGCCCAAGTCGAACGAACGCCGCGTCTCGATGATGCTTCCGCCGCCACCGCCTGTTCCAGCTGGACCGGCCGGGCCCTGGGCGCCAGTGTCACCCTTGACTCCTTGGGGCCCTTGCGCCCCAGTCGCGCCGGTGTCGCCCTTGGCCCCCTGCGGGCCCTGCGCCCCAGTCGCGCCGGTGTCGCCCTTGACGCCCTGCGCACCCTGCGCCCCGGTTGCGCCGGTGTCGCCCTTGACGCCTTGCGGACCCTGCGCCCCGGTCGCGCCCGTGTCGCCCTTCACGCCCTGTGGTCCCTGGGCGCCCTGGGGTCCAGTTGCACCCGTGTCGCCCTTGACGCCCTGCGGCCCCCTTGAGGTCCTTGGGGTCCTTGGGGCCCGGTCTGGTTCCAGGTCAATTCCGTCTCGTTGGCCCGGCAGCTGTCCACCGAGCTGTCGATGATGCGGAGCTGGCTGTTGGACTTGTGGTAGCAGGCATGGATGACGCCGGACGAATCAGGAATGCCGGCGAAGGCCACGCTGCCGGCCACGACCAGCAGCGCGCTGGCTCCGACAGCGCTGGTCCCCAGCCGTCTGACCACGAGTCGACGAATTGTTGCAAATCGGTCGACCATCTTCCTCTCCATTCCCTGCAAAGGCGAAACCGTCTGAACGGAAAGCAGCCGGGTCGCAAATGGACATGCGGCGCCGTGTCTGCAACCGGGTCGCGCGAGAGTTTGCATGCCCGTCGACGCTTCGTCAATACGCCCCAAGACGAATCCAACGTGCCCGGGTAGCGACCTGCTTGCGCCCAATCGGTGGAATGGGACGGCTGCTCCGGGCGGTATCAGGTTGCATGAGCTCAAGCTTTCAAGACTTCAATCGCGCGCTGGTCGAAGACCTGCGGACTCACGGCGGCAAGCCGAGCGACGGGCCATTCAAGGGTCGGGACGTTCTGATCTTGACCACGAAGGGCGCCAAGTCCGGCGAGGTCCGGGAGAACCCGCTGGTTTACACCCGCGACAAGAACAACTACGTCATCGTGGCGTCGAAGGGCGGAGCTCCGACGAACCCGTCCTGGTTCCACAACCTCCGCACCAACCCTGTCGTCACGGTGGAGGTCCTGGGCGAGAAGTTCCAGGCCCGTTCGCACGTGCCGGAAGGCGACGAGTACGAGCGCCTCTACCAGCATCACGCCGGCATCAATCCCAACTTCCACGAGTACCGGGCCAAAACCACGCGCCAGATTCCGGTCGTCGTCCTGGAGAAGATCGACTAGCCTGCGGGGATGCATTTCGCCCTGGTCCACGGCGCCTATCACGGCGCCTGGTGTTGGGATTGGTGGCTCTTCACAGTTCCTCTCGTGGCTGGAAACGCCGGCTGAGGCTGCCCACGGTTAGTCCCGCCGTCTCGCTGCGTGAGCTGAACCGCTGGACGCTCGCCCGCCAGATGCTGCTGGAGCGTGCTGACGTGGACGCGATCACCGCCGTCGAACGGCTCGCGGGCATGCAAGCGCAGTATTCGCCGTCGCCATACATCGGGCTGTGGTCGCGCGTCCGCGGCTTCCAGCGCGATGAGCTGGAGACGGCGCTGAAGGCCAACCTCATCTACAAGGCGACCCTGATGCGGGGCACGCTGCACCTCGTCAGCGCAAGGCAGTTTGACTTCTTCCGCGTCGCCTCCCGCTACCCCATCCATCCGTGGACCGACGGCCTCACCGAGCTGCAGGCCCGGGGCGTCGACGTCGCCGCGCTGCGCGAAGAGATCCTGGTCGCGCTGGATGAGCGCCCGTTGAAGAAGCCGGAGCTCCAGCAGCTGTTCCGCCACCGCATCCCGGCCGACATGCCGGACTGGGCGGCATTCAGCGTGGTGATCGCGGTGGGGGCGACCATGAACCTTCACGAGGATGCCCGGTTCGGCCACTTCGCGGGCAGCCGGTACCGCCGCGCCCCCCTGCCGACGACGGACCCCGATGAAGCCGTGCGCCTGATCGTCGCGTCGTACCTGGCGGCCTTCGGCCCCGCGACCAAAGGCGACATCGCGCAGTGGCTTGGGCACCGGATGAGCGTGTTTGCCCCGGCGCTGGACGCGCTCGACCTGATAGATCTCAGCGGCGAGGACGGCCGCAAGTACGTCGACCTCGCCGGCGCACCGCGTCCAGACCCGGCCATCGCCGCCCCGGTGCGCTTTCTGCCCAAATGGGACAACCTGCTGCTGGCGTATGACCGCCGCGAGCGCGTGCTGCCCGAATCGGTCCGCAAAACCGTCATCCGGAAGAACGGCGACGTCCTGCCCACGTTCCTGGTCGACGGCATGGTCGCCGGAGCGTGGGAGGCGCCGCTGAAGGGCCGCGCCACGATGACCCTCACCCCGTTCGCCCCGCTGCCCACCCGCCAGAGGCGGGCAGTGGAGCAGGAGGCGGAGGCGCTGCTGGCCTGGCTGCGGCCGGATACAGGCAAGCTCGAAATGGCCTGGAAATCACTCTAAGTGGAGTAACCTTCGGCGGTGCCCGACTTGAGCCACCTCTGGCAACGATTCCTGCTGGCGACCGCCCTGATTTTCGGTCTGCTCCTCGGCATCGCCGCGACGGTGTTCGGATACAGCAACACCCAGTCGGTCGACGTCCGGTGGTCGATCTTCCACATCGACACTATCCCGCTCTGGGCCGTGGTCCTGGTGCCGCTCGCCGTGGCTCTGATCGCGGGGACGCTCTATCACTGGTTCAACAGCCTTCACCACTTCACGGAGCACATGCGCCATCGCCACCGGGTCCGCGAGCTCGAAACCGAGGTGGCCACCCTGCGCGAGCACCTCGACCACGTGCTCGAGATGCCCGACCAGTCGTCGTCGCGCCTGCCGGCCAAGCACATCACAACAGAACCCGTGGCGCCCGAGCCGGCTGCGACCCCGGCGCTTCCCGAGCTGGCGACCTCCAATGGCGATTCACCGGAACCGCATCCACATCGCCGATCCTCACCGCGGAAACGGGTAACGCTGACCACCGCGTCCGAGCCTGAGAACGCCGTCACCACCGACAAGGCGGCAATTGAGCCTGACTCCGGGGTGGCCGGCGAAACCGGAGCAACGACCACCACCGACGAGCCGGTCGCCGCCGGCGCCAAGCCGGCCGAGGAGGCCTAGCGCTTGTCCCAGCGCCGGCGCGCGGGACGCCTTGTCGTCCCCAGGGAGCAGGCGCCGGCCGACCTGGCCCTCCTGGAGCGTTCGTCCATCGAGGAGCTCAGCCACCACGCCGATCCATGGCGGGTGCTGCGCATCCTGTCCGAGTTCGTTGAGGGCTTCGACGCGCTTGCCGACGTCGGTCCGGCCGTGACGGTCTTCGGCTCGGCCCGCTCCAAGCCGGAGGATCCCTACTACAAGGCGGGCATGAAGCTCGGGGCCGCCCTGGCCAGGAAAGGTTTCGCCGTCATCACGGGGGGTGGCCCGGGGATCATGGAGGCCGTCAACCGCGGCTGCCACGAGGCGGGAGGCCTCTCCGTCGGCTGCAACATCGAGCTGCCGCACGAGCAGTCCTTGAACAAGTACGTCGATCTCGGCGTCGAGTTTCGCTACTTCTTCGTACGCAAGAACATGTTCGTCAAGTACGCGCGCGGGTTCGTCATCTTCCCCGGGGGATTCGGCACGCTGGACGAGCTGTTCGAGTCGTTGACCTTGGCGCAGACCGGCAAGATCGAGCACTTTCCGATCGTGCTTTTCGGGACGCCGTACTGGAAGGGCCTGCTGGATTGGATGAAGGAGTCCGTTCTGAGCTCGGGCGCGATCGCCAGGGCCGACCTGAAGCTCATGACCCTGACTGACGACCCCGACGAGGCGGTCGAGATGGCCACCCGGCCGCTGCCGGTGAAGGTGAACCAGCCGCGCGCCGAGACGGGCGAGCCGAAGAGGGCACGGAGATAGCCGCCGTCCCGCCGCTCGACTTTTACTTTTTGAACGATGGCGGCCAGACATCCGACGACGTCGCCCAGAAGGTCGCCACCTTTATCGACGGCGCGAGCAAGACGATCGACGTGGCGATCTACGACCTCCGCCTCGAACAGGGTCCCGGCGCCACGGTGTTCGCCGCGTTCGCGTCGGCGCTGAAACGCGGTGTGGCAATCCGGCTCATGTTCAACCAGGACCACCCCAACACCATCCCGGTGCCGCCGCCTCCCGAGATCGACTGGGCATTCGTCGACCGCCTGAGGTCAATCGGCGTCCAGATCAAGCCGATAGCCGGCATCCCCGACCTGATGCACCACAAGTACGTGGTGCGCGACGTGGGAACCCCGGCCGCCAGCCTGCTGACCGGCTCGACGAACTGGACGAACGATTCGTGGAACCGTGAGGAGAACGTGATGTTCACCATCGTCTCGGGCGATGTTGCGGGCGCGTACGAGGCCGATTTCCAGGGGTTGTGGGACCGCCCGGTGGTCGCCACCTCGGGCCGCATCTCAACGCCCTGGTTTGTGCTTGCCGACGGGACGCGCGTCAGGCCGTACTTCTGCCCGGGCCGCAGCATGAAGCTCGTGCACGCGATGGCCCGTTCCATCGCATCCGCCACCAAGCGCATCCGGATCTGCTCGCCGGTCATCACATCAGGGCCGATCCTGGGCACGCTGGCGGAGCTGATCGAGCACCCGGGCATTGACATCTCAGGCGTTTACGACGCGACCCAGATGGATGAGGTCCAGCGACAGTGGTCGTCCAACACGGCAGCGAGCTGGAAGATCACGGCTTTCCGCTCCATCATCGCCGCCGTTCGCTTCGGCGCCAAAAGGTCCACGCCATACTCGACGACGTCGGTGCACGACTTCATGCACGCCAAGATCCTGGTCACCGACGATTACGTCTACACGGGCAGCTTCAACCTTTCTCACAGCGGCGAGCAGAATGCGGAGAACGTGATGCAGATCGAGAGTCAGGCGGTCGCGGACCTGTGCACGGCGTATATCGATCGTGTGGCGGCCCGGTACGGCGCGCCGCCGGCGCCTGGCGCGACCGGGATTCCAGCGGCGGTGGCGTAGCACCCTGACGCGGCCCTGGATTCCCTGGTTGGTGGCAGGCGGTGCACTGGTCGCGCTGCTCGGCGTGCTCATAGCGCCGCGGCTCCAGCCCGCGACGGGCACGCTGCTCGTGGCGGTTGCAGGGCGAAGCGCGGGGACCCTGCCGAGCTCGGAGCTGGCAATCCACCAGCAAGGCCAGTGGATCTCTCTAGG
The DNA here is from genome assembly GCA_036491755.1 of Candidatus Dormiibacterota bacterium. GTDB lineage: Bacteria > Chloroflexota > Dormibacteria > Dormibacterales > Dormibacteraceae > DASXBJ01. The sequence continues at coordinate 2,124 of DASXBJ010000051.1, read as the reverse complement.
CACCGTGTCGGGTTCCGTGGCGGCGGCGCCGCAGGAGCACGAGGTGATGACCAGGTCGGTCGCCGCAGGAGCGTACGACGCGGTGCGGCTGGGTGGGACGCAGCAGCTGGTCTCGTTCGTCGTGGCGTCAGGCCAGGTGGAGCCCCTGCTAATCGGGATCGACTCGGGTCATCTCATCCCCGGCGCGATCTACGCAGGCAACGACGATCTCAACATCGGTTTGGGAGAGCTCGCGGGCAAGTTTGTGGCGATGCCGCCCTTCGACCTCACCAACCAGGCGGGTGAACCTTTCGATCTCAGCACCACCGCCGGGCAGGACCTGGTCATAGCCGCGTTCCACACGACATGCCACGAAACCTGCCCGCTGTACACCGCGCTCTTCTTCCAGATCGCCAAGCACATGCCCGCGGGAGTCAGGCTCGCGGAGGTGACCACCGATCCGGGCACCGACACCCCGGCCGTCCTGGCGGGCTACGCCCAGAGAGTCGGCGCATCGTGGACGTTTGCCACGGGAAGCCCCGATGCGCTGGCCGCCTTCTGGAAACAGTTCGGGGTGGACCTGGCGACCGGCGACGCGCACGTATCGACGCTGGCGCTGGTCGACCGGCATGGCTACGTCAGACTGGTCTACCGCGGCGTTCCAAGCGTGGGCGCCGACATTCCGCCTGCGCTCGTCACCGGCTTGAGCGTTCAGGGCCTCCACGAGCTGGCTTCGGGTGGGGACGGCTGGGGCGCGCCTGAGATCCTCCATGCCCTGGTCACCATCGCTCAGCCGCAGCAGCCGGCGCCCGGCGGGGGCGGAGTCGCTCCAGGCTTCGAGCTTGCCTCGACGGACGGACGCAAGGTCGGCCTGGCAGACCTCGCCGGCAGGCCGGCGGTGATCAATTTCTGGGCCAGCTACTGCCCGCCTTGCAAGGCCGAGATGCCCCTGCTGCAGCGAATGGTGAGCGGACAACCCGGCGTGCGGCTCGTCCTGATCGACGAGGGCGACAGCGCCCAGACCGCGCGTTCGTTCCTGAGCTCGATCGCGATCCAGCAGCCCGCCCTCCTGGATTCCGACCTGGGCGTCGGGCACTCTTACGGCGTCTCCCCGCTGCCCATGACCGTCTTCGTTCGCGCCGACGGGACGATCTCCGGGAGGCAGATCGGCCAGCTCAGCGACAGCGTGCTGGCAGCTCAGCTGTCGATCCTGACCAGTCAGTAGACTGCGTCGGTGGTCCTCTTTCGGCGCCTTGCGGTGGTCACCGCGCTTTTCGCTTACCTGCAGATAGCGCTTGGAGGGGTGGTCCGCCTTTCCGGCTCCGGCCTCGGCTGTCCGGACTGGCCGCTGTGTCACGGCAGGCCATATCCGCCGGCCAACGTCCACTCGATCATCGAGTACTCGCATCGCACCGTCGGCTCCATAACCGGGGTGCTGATCGTCGCGACCGTGATCCTGGCGTGGGTTTTGTTTCGCCAGCGCCGCCCCGAGGTGGCCTGGATCGCGTCCGCGTCGCTGGTCGCGATCGCCGCCGAGGGTGGCCTCGGAGCCCTGGTCGTCGCCAGCGAGCTGGCCCCATGGCTCGTCCTGGTGCACCTCGGTCTCGCGATGATCATCCTCGGCTGCCTGGTCGCGACCGCCGTGATGGCGATGCCGGCGTCCGCGGGCGTCGGCGAGCCGGCGTTCCGGCGCCTGACCGTCATCGCCGCCGCGGCAACGTTCGTGATGCTGCTCACGGGGTCCACAGTCGTCGCAAGCGGGGCGGACCGGGGCTGCAACAGCTGGCCGTTGTGCGGTGGCGGATTCGCGCTGAGCTTCGCGGGTGTTGACGCGTTCACGATGCTGCATCGTGGCGCGGTGCTCGTCGTGAGCATCCTGCTGGTCTACGTTCTGCTCGCCGCGCTGCGTCGGCCAGGCCTTGCCGGTGCCGCAATCGCGACGCTCGTCGCGCTCGCGCTGCAGATCGCAGTTGGCGCCGGCGCCGCGGTGACCGATGCGGCGTTGTTCAGCGGCTTCCACGTCGCGATCGCCACCCTCGTATGGGCTGGAATTCTGTCGACCACGCTGCTCACCCTCCCGCGCGTGGACCGAGTGGGCGCCGTCTCGATGGCCGCGGAGAAATCCGGCGCGTGAGCGTCTTCAGC
>DASXBJ010000050.1:0-3246 GCA_036491755.1 Candidatus Dormiibacterota bacterium | reverse complement strand
GCCGGAAGGCCGTGATCGGTCACGAGAACCCTGCTCTACGTCCCCGACGGCATCTTGGACGTGACGCGAGACACCTGCGTCGTGCCGATCTCGGGACTCGGTGTTGGCGCATCCGACGTGCTCGGGTTCGTTCCGGCTAGGGGTGTCGTCACGCCAGTCGAGGCGACGGGTGTTCCCGGGGGCGGCCCGAATCCCGTCTCGCGCTTTCCGCTTGTCATCGAAGCGGACGCAGTGGTCCGTCTTGCGGCAAGAGTCCCAAAGCCGCTCCGACCGGGCTCGATCAGGTGCGGTTCGCAGCGATGAATTTCTCCAGCCCGCCCGGTCTGCTTACGTACTGGAGGCGTCTACGAGGAGGGAGATCCATGCCTGAGCAAAAGATTGGAACCCGGGAGGAGTGGCAGGTCGCACGCGACGAGCTGGCCAAGCTCGAAGCCGAGCAGGCTGCGCGCGACGAGGACATCAGGCGCAAGCGCCGCGAGCTGCCCTGGGTGCCGGTGGACAAGGAGTACGTGTTCGACACCCAGCAGGGCAAGAAGACCTTGGCCGAGCTGTTCGACGGCCGCTCCCAGCTGTTGGCCTACAACGTCATGTATGGACCCGACTATACGGTCGGCGCCTGTCCGGGGTGCACGAACCTCGCCGACGGCTTCGACGCGACGACGCTGCTTCACCTCAACAAGCGCGACGTGACCATGATCTGTTTCTCACGCGCGCCGATCGACCGGCTCACCGCCTACAAGGACCGGATGGGCTGGACGTTCCCATACGTCTCGACATACGAGACAGACTTTCCGTGGGACTTCGGGCTGGCGCTGACCGAGGAGCAGGCCGAGCAGATCCCCGAGGTGAAGCAGATGGTCGAGAACCCGCCCGAGTGGCTTGCGTTCTGGGCGACACAGGTCGGCGCTGAGCTCAAGGACGGTATCCGCGAGAACCCGAGCTACATCGCCTTCGCGAAGGAAGACGGCACCGTCTACCACACCTACACCGTGGCGGCGCCTGACCCGTTCGTCGCGCCGTACTTCAACCTTCTCCTCGACCGGGCGCCGAAGAGACAGCCGGACGAGCCGCTCAACTATCGAAAGGACGAGTACCCGGCCTAATAGCCCGCGCGACTCGCCCTAACCGCCCGCCCTCCCGCTTCGCTAGCCCGACGAGAAGCTCGCCGCCACGGACAAGCACCCTTGAGCGCGGAAGCAGGGGTCCCACCGAACTTCCCACCTGCTTTGTCGCCTATCCGGCTACGACCGGAAGGCTTCTGCTTCGAGACCTGGCGGGCCCGGAGCGGCAGCCACATCACGAGTCGAGGCGGCCGGTCTCGTGCCCGGTGGTTCGTGAAACCAGAGCCGCGGACCGTGGATGTCGCCATCCATCGAGACTGCTCGGATTCGCGATCAACCCATAAGCCGGACTTGCGTGCATCGCGCCGAGCAGGGGTTACGGCAGCCCATGCAGGTCGCGGCGCCGTCGTCGCCGGGGCCGTGCAGTCCGCGCCAGAGATGCCGCCGCGCCGTCTCTGGTCTTCGCGAATATGGGGCCTCCAGGTGTGCTGGCCATGAGTCCTGCTTCCAGTGCGCCGCTAGTGCCGCTGGGCTCGCTGGCCGACTTGGCTGCCTGGCGCCAGGAGCGGGAGTCCCGAGCTGGACGCTTACACCGGCTCAGCCGACTTGAGCGCCGTGGGCGACGGCGCCGCGTGGCTTGGCGAGTGCTGCCCTGCGTGCGGAGCCGCAAGCGACGCTCGCTTCCACGAGTGCCCGTGGTCGAGAAGGTCACGTCCGGCCTTGGTGCGCTGACTCAAGGTCGCCGGCAACCTTCGCGGCGAGATGTGGCCCACCCGCGGTCACACGAAACGCAACTTCATGAGAGCACGCAGGTGAACCCCGCGGCAGACCGCGGGCGCGCGCGTCGACCAGCAGGCCGAGAACTTTGGTCCAGTCCGCACGCAATAGCTAAAGATCGCCCGCGATGACTAAAGAAAAGCGCACGGTAAGCCGATGAGGTGTTGTGGGGCGTTTGACCGGGCCCCTTGCTCCCGCGCCGCGGGTCCATACCCGTCCGACAGGAGGAAGCTCATGCGCGTGCTCGTCGTCGACGATCACGACCTGTTCCGGACAGGACTCGCGACGTTGCTCGCGACGCAACCGGACATAGAGGTAGTGGCGCAGGCTTCACGCGGCCGTATGGGAGTGCGGCTGGCCGACGAGCTGCGACCCGACGTCGTGCTGATGGATCTCCGGATGCCCGGCCTCGACGGCTGCGAGGCTACACGCGCGATTCTCGAGAGCCAGCCGTCCGCGCGGGTGGTCGCGCTCAGCGCTTCGGCCGAGGAGGTCGATGTGGCAGCTTCGATGCAGGCTGGCGCGTGTGGGTTCGTCGTCAAGGACGCGCCCATCGATGAGGTGGTGTTGGCCGTACGCGCGGCGGCTCAGGGTGCGACTTGGCTCTCGTCCCGCGCCGCTGAGGTCGTGCTGCGAGGCTTGCGCCGGGCGGCCCCCGAGCCGGATGCCGGTCTCGGATCAGTCGAGCAGGTTTCGCCGCGCGAGCTCGAGGTACTGCGCCTGATCGCCCGGGGGATGGAGAATGCGGAGATCGGCGAGACTCTGAGCATCAGTCCCCGGACCGCAAAGAACCACGTCTCCAGCATCCTTGCCAAGCTCGGGCTGCCAGGTCGCGTCCAAGCGGCGACCTACGCCGTCCGACACGGCCTGGACTGACGGCATCCAGGCCCACCCCCGGCGCCGTCATGGCTTCGGCAGTCCGCAAGCGTTGCCCGAAAGCTCGCTCCAGGAATGAGACATTGGATCGAATTCGGCGAGCGGGACGACGACTAGCCGCCAGTTTCGGGCTGCTGTCCCGTATCGGAGCTTCTGACACCAGTTCGTCTCCTACACCCTTCTGCCTGGCTACCGCACCCGGCCCGCTGGCGGCGGACCGCTGCTCGATCGTCAGGCGCTGCTCCCGCCCTCCACCGCACCTCCTGCTCGCAGCCGAGAGCGCCCAAGCCCGCCGCCGGGTCAGGTGGCGCCCCGCGCTTGGAACGGCCTGGGGGAGCGTCGATGGCCGCGCCATCGACGCCAATCACTGCTGCTTCGTCGCCGCACCGGCCGTGACGCGGCCGCTTCTGGTCCAGTCGGCGGCGGGAGCGAAGCGGGAGTGCGGGCGGACCACGCACGGTCCGCGGCCGCACCTCAGGGTTTCGGATGGGCAGTCTCCTGGAGCGCTGCGGAGCGCCGGGATGGCCGATGG
>DASXBJ010000049.1:0-5284 GCA_036491755.1 Candidatus Dormiibacterota bacterium | reverse complement strand
CGGGAACTACGTCGTGATCGCCCATGGGTCCGGCGTCGAGACCCTCTACGGCCACCTCCTCGCGACCAGCGTCACCACCGGCCAGATCGTCGTGAGAGGCCAGCAGGTCGGGCGCGAGGGCTCGACTGGCTTTTCGACCGGACCGCACGTGCATTTCGAGGTCCGGGTGAACGGCGCGGTCATCGACCCGATGCCCTACCTGCCCATCCCCGGCACCAACCTCGCGGGCTGACCCACAGCGACGAGGCGCTCTGCGGCTCGGGCCGATCGCGACAGAGACCCCAGAGTGCTCGCTAGGTGACGGAGTCCGCCTCCCTGAGATAGGCGAGCACGGCCGCCACGCGGCGATCGATCTCCTTCTCCTCCGAGAGGCCCAGCTTGGACAGGATCGCGCTGACGTGCTTTTCCACCGTCGACTCGGACATGAACAGAGCCCGAGCGATAGAGGGATTGGTGAGCCCTTCGGCCATCTTTGCCAGCACCTCCACTTCCCGGGGGGTGAGGGAGCTGAGTGCGGAGGCCTCACGACGGGCCCGTCTACCGAGCAGCGCCTCGACCACCTTGGCGTCGATGACGGAACCCCCGGCGGCCACCTCTTTGAGCGTGCGGACAAGCATGTCGAGCTCGCTGACGCGTTCCTTGAGCAGATAGGCAAGGCCGGCTGTGCCGTCCTTCAGCAGCTCATACGCATACAGGTCGTCCGAATGCTGCGAGAGCACCACCACGCCCACGTCGGGATGCCGAGCCCGGATGACCCTGGCCGCTTCGATGCCTTCGAGATGGTGGTCGGGCGGCATCCGAATGTCCGTGATGACCACATGCGGTCGCATGCGTTCCACGGCATCCAGCAGCTCGACCGCGTTGCTGACCGCCGCCACCACGTCGACCTCGTCCGAATCCTCGAGGAGGCGCCGAGTCCCTTCCCGAACCAGGTAGTTGTCCTCGGCGATGATCACTCGCAACTTCTCAGCCATTGGCCGGCAGACTGGCGCTCAGCGTCGTCCCCAACGAATGAGAGCTGGTCACCTCCATCCGGCCGCCGAGGGCCTCGACCCGATCCTGGAGGCCGCGGAGGCCGGAACGGACGGCGGTCGAGGTGTCGAATCCCTTGCCGTCGTCAGTGACCTTGATCGTGAGACTGCCGCCGTCGGTACCTATGCGGACCACCGCTCTGGACGCCCCGGCGTGCTTCATCACGTTCGCCAGCGCCTCGCAGGCGATGAAGTAGCCGGCTGCTTCGACCTGCTCCGGGTAGCGCGTGGTGCGGGTCGTGGAATCCGCGTCGAGGACGACGTTGATCGGGAGCCGGTCAGCTCGGGAACGCACGGCCGCCACGACCCCGCCGTCTGTGAGGACGACCGGATGGATGCCGCTCGCCAGCTCCCGCAGCTCATCCAGCAGGCGGCCGGCGTCCGCCTGCACCTCGCCAAGAGTGTCCCCCGCCAGCTCTGATCTGCGGCGGACCTGGTTGCGTGCCAGCCGGAGCTTGGCCATCAGTGCCACGATGTGCTGTTGTACGCCGTCGTGAATGTCGCGCTCGAGCCGCCGGCGTTCGGCATCCTGCGCCGCGACTATCCGCAGGCGGGACTCCGCCAGCTCCTCCACTCGCGCCTGCAGCTCTGCAGTCAGCCGCTGGTTGCGCATCAGGAGACCCGCCTGGCCGGCGACGTCGCCCAACAGCCGCTCCGTGTCGGCGCCCAGCGATTCAGCCGGCTCGGCCACCACCAGGAGTCCGATCTCGTCGCCCTGGTGCCGGATCGGCAAAGAACAACCTGCGAGGTTGGTCGCACCTCCGGGCCAACTGGCCGCGAGCACGCGCTCGACTCCGACGTCGAGGTAAATCGCCGCCGCGGTGACGCTCGTGGATTCGACCAGCACCTGCAGCATTCGGACGACCATCTGCTCGCCAGAGCCGGTGTCGGCAACCATCTTCGAAACGCGGGATAGGACCTCATGAGGGTCGGCGCGGCTCCCGTAAACCAGCTGGTTGGCCAGCGATTGGGCGCGCTGACGGACCGGTTGGAACGCGATTGCCACAACAGCTGTGGCGAGGATTGACAGCGCGAAGTTCGACTGGTTGGTGCTGCCGATCAATGCGCCGGCACCGGCAACGACGATGACGTAAGCGCCGGTCACGAAGACCGCGAGACCTGCGAATACCAAGGTCCGGTTGATGACGACGTCGATGTCGTAGAGGCGGTAGCGGAGGATGGCGACGGCATAGGCAGCGGGCAACCCCACGACCAAACCGGCGAAGCTCAGCGACCAGAGGATGTCAGAGACCCCTGGCACGCGCGACAGCGGCGTCGCGTAACTGACGATCTGCAGCGCGACTATCCAGGCGCCGACATAGGCCAGCACCTTGAGTTGCTCGCGCTCCTCGCGCCGGCTGCGGTGAAAGCGCCAGATCGGCGCAGCACCCGCCGCCAACACCGCCGCCAGGTAGATCCCGTTGATGGGCTTGAAGAGATGATCCTCGACGCCGGCGAGGATGGCGAGGCCGGCGGGATTGGCCCCAATCGCGCTTGTGTCGGGAGGTATCACGATCGGTCCGGGTCGCAGCATCGTCAGCAGGGCCAGCAGGACGCCGGAGGCGATCAGGGCCGCCCCGACTATCCACCAGCGCCGCGAGGGGGGGCGACCGTCGGGAAAGATGAGCAGAGCGAGCGGAATCGCGATCAGGACCAACCAGATCAGCCAGCCGAAGGTCCAGGTGGCCCAGATGCCGTCGGGCAAGACGCCGGCCCCGATGGCGAGGGCCGCGAAGCCATAAGTGGCGACGCCCAACGACAGCGAGCTCAGGAGCCCGGTCACGAGGACGAGCCATCCGATCCGGTTGGCCGGCTGCCGCAGCGCGATCAGCGCGCCGACACACGCGTAGCTGAGCGCGCCCGCCATGAGTAGCAGCTCGGGCGCCAGGACGCCATATGGATGGGTCACCACGAATCCGAGCGAACCGGCGATCAACATCGCGGAGAGTCCGAAGCCGCTCCAGGCCACGCGGGTTCGCAACCTGGCGCTCATACCACGCGCATCCTGCGCCATCGGCGGCGCGGCGTCGAGGCGGCATGCCGCCATCCCGGGTGGGGGGCGGCGGCACCAAATCAGAGGGCGGCCCGGGTATTGCGTGGGATGGGCTCCCGCCTAGGGTGGCGTCGCTATGAAGACACAGCTTTCAGCCGTCCCCACAAGGAGAACGTGATGACCAGGCTTATTCGTCGCGGAATCTATGCACTGCCCGCCGCCGGCGTCCTGACCGCAGTCCCGTGGCTCTACATCCTTAGGGGGCCATCGCTGCGGACCGACCCGGACGGGTTTGCTCGTGACGCCGTTTCACCCGCGTCCGCGATCGCGGGAGATGTGTACCTGGCCGGGTTCATCTGCCTGCTCTTCGGCTTGCTCGCTCTATACGCACACCTCGTGCGCACACCCGCAGCGTCCTGGGCCGCCGGCGGGATGGTCGTCTCGGTGGTCGGGGTCGCCTCGGCCCTGCCGGTCTTCGGCGTTTTCGGTCTGGCGTCAGCGATTCTCGGCGACGTTTACCTCGCCGGTCACAAGGACGTAGTGGCCGCGATGCTCCTGATGGGTGGTGGGACACCGAGCGACCGGCTCAACTCGTATTTTGGCGCGCTCATGCTCATCGCCCTCATCGGCTCCATCGCCAACGCGGTGGCGGTGTGGAGGTCGCGCACTCTTCCCAAATGGGCCGGCGTATTGCTCGTTCCGGGCTCGGTGCTCTCGATGACGTTTGGCCCGTTGGCGTGGGCGGGAGCTCTGTGCCTAATCATCGCCGGCATCGGGCTGGCCCGCGGCGTTGATCAAGCCGCGGACCCGACCGTAATGGCGACGCGCACGGCGTGATCACTCGATCGCGGACCGGCCGGCACCGACGGATCGCGCTCACTCAAAGGTTCGCGTTCTGTACCCGATGGTGCCCCTGTGGCGGTCCGGTTGATGCCAGACAGGTCTGTCCCGGTTGACGCCTGACACTCCCAATCTAACGAGGCCTCGGCGCGGTGCCGCTGGCGTGTAGTTTGCGGACCACGCCTATGCCCGTGCGAGCGACTGTCTTGAGCAGCTCGCTGCCGACCCAAAACTGCATCAGGCCGTCGGTCACCAGGACGTCGCAAGAGCTCCCGGCGTAGTTCCGGCCCACGCTCACCTGCTGGTAGGCGACGCTGACGACTCCGTTGCTGGCAACTTTCCGGCAGACCCATTGCTCACCGTTGCGCTCCGGTCGTGGCGTCCGTAGCTCGCGGGGTTGCTGGCCGGTGATGCGAAAGCGGCTCTCCGGGGTCAGGTCGCTGAGCGATTGGTGCGGGCGTTGGGTGTTGTAGTAGCTCACCCACTCATCGAGAGCCTCCTGAGCCGTCTTCAGGTTCTTGAACACTTGCCTGGTGTTGAACTCAATGCGAAGGCTGCGGTGAAAGCGCTCGATCTTGCCCGTCGTGGTCGGCGAGCGGGGCTGGGTGAGGATGTGGTCGACCCCGTTCTCCCGACAGATCTTGTCGAACAAGACCTCGACCGGCGGCTGGGCGAAACGGCCGGTGAAGACCTTGCCGTTGTCGGTCAGGACCTGCGCCGGCACTCCATAGGTTCGCAGCGCTGCAGTGAAGCCATCACAGACCGCCTGAGTTCGCTCCCGAGCCATGAGTCGAGCCGAGACGCAGAACCTGGAGTGGTCGTCGACTCCGGTCAGTGCCTTGGCTGAAGTGCCATCGGCGAGAAGGAAGCCGTGCACAGTGTCCAGTTGCCAGAGTTCCATCGGGGCAGCTCGCTCCCAACGTTTCCAACTCTCGCGGCGCCGCTGCCGCTGCATTGGGTCGATGAGTCCGGCTCGCAGCAGCGAGCGGTAGACCGCGGACTTCGATGGAGCCTGCTGGACGCCCTTGCGGGCGAGCTCGAGCGCCAATCGCCGGGCTCCCCAGTAAGGCTTGGCACGGCGCATCTCGAGCAGCTGAGCCTCCACCGCAGCCGGCATTTGATGTGGGCAGTGCGCCGGCCGGTGGGAACGATCGGCCAGACCTTCAAGTCCGTCGGCTTCGTAGCGTTCCAGCCAGACATGCAACGTCTGTCTGGCCACGTCCCAATCGCGCGCTACTTGGGTAATCGTCCGCCCGTCAGCCAGGACCCCGAGAACCGCTTTGTACCGTTGCTCAGTCACGCTTATCTCCCTCATGCGCGGGAGTGTCAGGTATCAACCGGGACACCTGTCGTGCATCACCCGAAACACTGACAAGCATCAGCCGGGACGCTTTTGTCGTGCTTCAGCCGAACCTACACA
>DASXBJ010000048.1:0-5236 GCA_036491755.1 Candidatus Dormiibacterota bacterium | reverse complement strand
CCAAGGCGCTGCACGAGACGCGTCGGGCTCTGGTAGGTGCGAAGTGTGTATTCCAGCATTCAGATCACAAAACGGAGCCGCCGGGCTTGCGCCCGGCGGCCGGTTGAAATGCTACTCAACAGGAATCTCGTGGTGGATTCGCCGCAGGTCGATGCCCTGCCGGCTGCGGTAGACGCGCGCGACCACGTAGATGACGATGGCCACGATGTAGGTCGCAAGGAAGTAGTACACGGAGTTGGGTGTCGACTGGAACGATGTCCCGTAGAGGTTGTCCTTGTTGAAGGACCACTCGTACAGCATGAAAAGCAGGAACGCGCCCGTGATCACACCGACGATTGTGATTGCGGGTACGCCCGCCACCTTGTAACGGGCGATCGGTGAGGCCTCGTACAGGTCCTTGCGTCGCCACGGCAGGATGATCGCCGCGACGACCGTCGCAAAGAACGTCAGCGCCAGGACGGCCGTGGCGTCGAGGAACACGCTCGTGAACGTCGGCTTGTACGCGTAGATCGCGCTGATCACCAACGAGGGCACGACCATCAGTGCCAGCGCGCCATACGGGACCCGGCGCTTGGTGGAGATGCTGGCCGCCCACGAGGGCAGGACGCGATCAAACGCGGCGGCGAAGATGACGCGGGTCGAGGAAAGGAACAGCGTTCCCGCCCAGCCGAAAAACCACAGGCCCATGACGATGATCAGCAGCGCCTGGAACAGATGGTTGTCGACGAGGAACCCCGCGAACATCACGGGATAGGGCCAGATCGGGACCGGCGGGGCCTGGGCACCCGAAACTGCAAACAGGTTGTTCCAGTAGGCGGCGTTGGCCGACTGGTAGAAGTTCCACCCGATCGTCTTGTTGATCAGGAGCACGACGATCGCGACCATGGCCACCGTGACCCACAGGCCCGCGAACATGCTCCAGAAAGGCTTGCGGATGTCCTTGGCACCGCGGACCTCGCCGTAGAGCGTCGCACCCCAGTTGGGCCACAGCAGGTAGAAGGCCAGCCACGGGAGCAGGAGCAACAGGGGGCCGAACGAGAGGGTGCTGAAGCTGGAGCCGGAGAATGTCTTGCTGGCCGCGTCGATGGTCGCCTGATAGGCGCCTGGCTTGGCTCCGAACAGGCTGGTCGCTTCGCGGTTGAATGCGTTCTGGAAGTCGCTCTGGCTGTAGACGAGCAGCAGCACGCACACGACGGCCAAGCCCGCCAGGCCGATCCAGAAGCAGATCTTCTGAATCCGCGCGTAGGTCTCCATGCCCATCGTCACGACGACGCTGACGAACGCAAGGACAATCAGGCAGCTCACGAAGATGCCGGTCGGGCTGGTGAACCAGGTCGCGAGGTTGGTCCAGCCGAGCGTGTAGGCGAGCGGCGAGAAGAACTGGACGACCAGGATGTTGGCGTAGATCGGGGCCCATAGAAACAGGGTGAACCACCACCCCGTGATGGACAGCACGAAGCCCAGGCCGCCGCCGAGCACGCGGCTCTGCCACGCATAGTCGCCGCCTGTGCGCGGCATCACGCTCACCAACATCGCGTACGTGATGACAAGGAAGGTGACCAGCACGCCGAAGAGCAGGATCCCGACTACCAGCTGGCCGTCTGGGACCGTGTAGACGTACGACATGCCGTAAAGACCGAGCGTGATCAGGTTGATCGACCAGAACGAGTAGATGAACGCGTCGAACGTCGACCAGGCCTTGACCAGGCCCGTCGCGTTCCGCAAAAAGAGCCCGGGCCTCGCGGCTGATCCCGGCGCACCCATCGTGGTATCCGCCATTTGCTTCCTCCTTACCTCTTCATCCGGCGACCAGCTGGTAGCTCTTGATGCCTTTTCGGGGGTCGAGCTGGATAAGCGCCCCCATGAGGAGTCCCTCCTCGTACGAGCTGCCCGGGTTGATGGACAGCGTCTTGCCGATCTTCACCGCCCCCTTGCTCTCGTGGATGTGGCCGTGAAGCGAGAGAAGCGGCTGGTGTCGCTCGATCACCTCGCGAACCGCGGTCGAGCCGACTGGCCGCAGCGCGCGTCCGCCATGGAGAAGCTTCAGGTCGGCGTCGATCGCGGGGGCCTCGTCGAGCCCTGATTTGTAGGGCGGGCAGTGCAGGTTGAAGATCGCATGCGATGGATCGCTCACCTGGGTCGCCATCAACTCGAGGCGTTTGGCGAGCTCGGCTTCCGACTCCTCGCGGTGCGTGTTCCACGGTGTCGGGTTGGACCAGCCCGTCGAGATCATCGTGAAGCCGTCGATCTCCACGACCCGTCCTTCACCCAGCTCGACCAGCTCGGCGCGCCGGATCACGTCGTCCACCTCCATCTCGTCGTCGTTGCCCGGGCAGACGAAGCAACGGATGCCGGTGCCGCGAAGCTTCTCCGCCGCCAGGTTCATCCAGCGCTCGACCCCGTCGAGCATCACGTGCTGGAATGTCTCGCTTCGCTTCGCCGGATCCCGGTCCATCTCATGCAGCTGCTCGACGCTCATCCGCAGCGGGTAGTAGCCCCTGCGGCGGATCTGGCCCTCCACGTCAGCGACCTGCTGGGCCTCCACCTGCTGACTCTGGCCGGCCATCGAGACGGTGAAGTGACCGTTCTCCTGGACGATGGGCACAATGGCCTTGCCGGTCATGTCGCCCCCGCAGATCAGGACATCGGCGTCGTAGAACTTGGCGGCGTTCAGGAACTTGCGCCAGCACATCTCGGAGCCGTGCAGGTCGGTCGCGAAAAAGACTTTGGGCATGTCTACCTCTCGACCAGGATTTTCCGAATCGCCCGCTCGAAGCCGACCACGTGGCGCCGCATGATTGCCTCGGCTCGCTCGCCGTCGCCTCCGAGGATGGCCTCGAGGATGAGCACGTGCTCGGCGACGGACTGGCGGAGGCCGACCTCCCGGTCGAGGACCAGATACCAGAGTCGCAGGCTGAGGTTGAGGTACTGATCGAGGGTCGACTCGAGGAACGCGTTTCGCGTTGCGAGGTAGACCGTGCGGTGCACGCGCTGATCGAGGCGCATGAGCTCCTTCTGGTCCCCGACGCTGCCGCTGCGCAGCTCCTCCAGCAATCGCTCGATGGCGTCGCGGTCCGACGCGGCGAGCTTCTCGGCGGCGAGGCGGGCGGCGTGGGCCTCGAGGACCACGCGCACCTCGGTGATCCGCGCGAGATCGGTGATGTTGATATCGGTGACGAAGGTGCCGCGGTGCGGGATGGACCGGACGAGGTTCTCCCACGCGAGCCGCTGAAGCGCCTCCCGGATCGGTGTGCGGCCGATCCCGAGCTCGTCCCGGAGCCGGCCCTCATTGACGACCGAGCCGGGGGGCATGTCGAGGGAGACGATCCGGTCCCGGAGACGCAGGTACGCCTCCTCGCTCTGCGAGCGAGCTGTCTCGACTGGCTCGGCCGGCGGCGCCGAGGTCGCGAAAGCCATCCCCTCTCGTTCCCCTTGATCGTGTCGAGGTAGTTCACACCGATATGCGGCGGATATACCGGTGGGAACCCTAACACCGGCCGGGGCTCCCGTCAAAGGGGGCGTTCGCCGATGCCCTCGAGCGCCCCTGTCGGGGCTCGCGGCGGTAGGGCTTGGTTTCCCTAACCGCCTCTTGCCTGTTCGAGCCACCCTGAGAAGTCTTCGGACTCGAGGACTTTGAGGGCCCGGGACCACCGATCCGAGTAGTAGCCGGCGAAGTCGAAATCCACCTTGGAGATCTGGGCTTGTATGGCGCCCCACAGCGTCCAGCCGATGTCCGACATGAGCGCAAAGAGGTTCATCCGGGCGAGCTGCCGTTCGTCGAAGCGTCCGAAGTACGCGGTGCACAGCGCCGCCCTCAGACCCTGGTCGAGCTGCGCCTCCTGCGCGGTGTTGCCGAGGTCGAAGCACGGATCGTTGTTGCCGCTGAGCTCGAAATCCACGATGCGCAGGTCCTCGCCATCGTCGATGAAGTTTTCGCACAGGAGGTCGTTGTGGCAAGGTCGCGACGCCAGCGCCCCGGCGCCGACGGCGCGTTCGATGCCGGCGACCAGAGGCATTCGGTCTCGATAGTCGGGGGGGATGGGGATCCGGCGCTCCTGCACGATCGTCAGGTAGCGCTCGATGAGCCTGAACATGTCGAAGTCACGCAGGAATCGGGGTCCCGAGTGGAGGCGGCGGAACGACGCGCCCATTCGGATCACCATCTCCTCCGATTGGAGGGCCGACGCCGACATGGTCGAGCCCTCGATGAACTCGAGGACCATGACGTCGAGACCGGGCACGTGCTCGATGACCCGAGGGCCGATGCCGCTGATCGCTGCCGCACGGGTGTTGTAGACCTCGTTCGCCCGGTCGATGGCAAGCAGCTCGGTGGAGCTGCCAGGCACGCGCATCACATAGCGCGCGGCATCAACCTGGACCAGGTAGTTCTCGTTGGTGAGGCCTCCCGAGAGGCGCGAGACGTGGACCTCCCGCCCCTTCCAGAGCTCGACTCGCGCGACGGCCTCGTCAGCGCGCGAGCTGCCCACTCGCCGAGAGGACCCTGTCCTTCATCACGGTGGCCGGCACCATCTGCCCGAAAACCTCGACCGTCACCTGCGCGCCAGGCGCGTATGAGATGGGCAGATAGGCGTACGCGAGGTTCATGCGCACGGTGAAACCGTAGGCGCAGCTCCGCAGCCGCCCCACCACCAGGCCTCCGTCGTGGACGGCTTCGCCGCCGTAAACGGGCAGGTATTCAGCATCTCCCACGGCCAGGGTGCGCAGCCTCCGGGCGATGCCGGCCTGCTTGACCGCGACGAGCGCGTCGCGGCCGTTGAAGCTCGGCTTGTCCAGGTCGAGCGCATGGCCGAGGCCCGCCTCCAATGGGTTGTCGAGCAAGCCCATGTCGGTGCCGTAGTAGCGGTAGCCCTTCTCCATCCGCAGCGAGTCGAGGACCCGGTAGCCGGCGGGCGTGATCCCAGACTCCTGGCCTGCTTCGATCAGGCGGTCCCAAACCTGCACCGCCCACGCCGGATCGAGGTACAGCTCCCATCCCGGCTCTCCGACGTAAGAGACCCGCTGGGCCAGCAATGTCGCGGCGCCGATCCGAATCTCTCTCGCCGCACCGTAAGGAAAGGCCTCCGGCGAGACGTCATCATCGCTGACCGGCTCCATCACACCGAGGGCGTTGGGTCCCCACATGCCGATGACCGCCATCTCGTCGGACGATTCGCGCAGGTGGACGGCCTTGTCGTTGTCGCCGAGCTGCATGCGCAGCCAGCCCAGGTCGCTGTTC
>DASXBJ010000047.1:0-44924 GCA_036491755.1 Candidatus Dormiibacterota bacterium | reverse complement strand
GTCGTCGGAGCCGAGACGCATGGTCAGGGGCAGGCGTTCGGGCCAGACGGCGCGGACGGCATCCAAAGCCTCCCGGTGGAAGCGCAGGCGGTTGTCCAGGCTGCCGCCGTATTCGTCCGTGCGGCGGTTCACGAGGGGCGAGATGAACTGATCCGGCAGGCTGTCCCCGAACACAGCAACCTCGACGCCGTCAAAGCCTGCGCGCACTGTACGCCCGGCCGCTGCGGCGTATGCGTCGACGACGGTGCGAATGTCTTCTTTGGTCATCACGCGGGGCACTTCGCCGGAGCGGTCGTTGGGCTCGTCCGAGGCGGAAATCGACGGCACGCGCGTGATCGCCGAACTCGAGCGGCGCCCGCCATGCATCAGCTGGCACGTGATCGCGGCGCCTTCCGCGTGGATCAGGTCGGCCAGGGTGCGGAACGCCGGCATGATCGAGTCATCCCAGTTCCGGATCACGCCGGGGCCCGGCGAAAAGGTGGGGTGGACCGAGGTGGTGCCGAAGCATTGGATCAGTCCGGCTCCGCCGCGCGCCTTCTCCAGGTGATACGCGATGTAGCGCTCGCCGAGCGTGCCAGCCTCGGCGAAGAACGCGTCGTGCGAGGTGCTTACGATGCGGTTTTTGAGGGTCAGGCCGCGGAGCTCGAGCGGCGAGAAGAGGAGTGGAAACTCGTTCCCCGCCATCGTCTTGGCCGGCTAGCGGCGCATGCGCGGGTCAAGCGCGTCACGCAGTCCGTCGCCGATCCAGTTGAAGGCGAGCAGCGTGACCGAGAGGGCCAGCGCCGGCGCGAGCACGATGTGCGGCGCGAGCTGTAGCGCCTGAAATCCCTGCGCGGCCATGGCGCCCCATGACGGCGTCGGGGGCTGCACGCCAAGGCCGAGATAGCTCAAGAAGGCCTCGAGGAGGATCGCGGCGGGGACGATGAGCGTCGCCTGGACGATGATCGGGCCGAGGGCGTTCGGCAGTATCTGGCCGAACAGGATGTTGCGGTCCTTGGTGCCGCTGGCGCGCGCCGCCTCCACGAACTCGCGCTCGCGCAGAGCGAGCGTCTGGCCGCGGACCAGCCTTGCCATGTCCATCCAGCGGGTTATGGTGATGGCGAAGATGATGTTCTGCAGGCCGCGGCCGATCAGGACCACGAAGATCAGCGCCACCAGCAGGTCGGGGATGCCGTACCAGATGTTGATCCCGGTCGAGATGAGCGCGTCGAGCTTGCCGCGGTAGAAACCCGCGAAAAGGCCGAGCGTGACGCCGACCACCGAGACGAGCGCGCTCGTACCGATACCAATCTCGATCGCGATCCCGGCACCCAGCATGAGCCGGCTCAGGATGTCTCGGCCCGCAGCGTCGAGGCCGAGCGGATGGGCCAGCGTCGGACCCTCGAATGTCGGCCCTAATGCCTCCCGCCAGTAGGGATACGGCGTCCAGAAGTTGGAGAGGATCCCGATGAAGATGACGATCACCGCAATCACGGCGCCAAGAATGGCCAGCCGGTTGCGCGACACTCGCTGCAGGACGTCGCGCCAGGTCGCAACCTGCGGCGCAAGAACGTAGTCGTCCGCCATCGGGTCGATTTCGTGAATAGCCATCGGCTAGTACCTGATCCTGGGATCGAGGATGGGGTAAATGAGGTCGACCGCCAGGTTGGCCAGCCCGATCAGCACGGCGTAGAACGTGAAGACGCCGATGACCACGTTGTAGTCGCGAGTGATGATGCTGTTGACGAACTCGTTGCCCAGTCCGGGGATGCCGAAGATCGATTCCACCACGACCGACCCGGTGAGGATGCCTGTCACGAGCGGCCCGAGGATCGTGATCACTGGGATCATCGCGTTGCGAAGCTCATGCCGGACGACGATGAGAAACGGCTTGACACCCTTGGCGCGCGCTGTGCGTACAAAGTCCTGCCGAACGACCTCGAGCATGCTGGCGCGCGTCATCCTCGCGACGTAGCTCGCGAAAGGAAACCCAAGCGTGATCGCGGGCACGATGACCTGTTCGGGCTTGCCCCATCCGATGTTCTCGTAGAAGGTCCCGCCCGACCAGCGGTAGAAACCGGTCACGGTCAGAAGCACGAGAAGGCTCGCGATCACGAAGTTGGGCATGCTGTAGCCGACGACCGCCGTGGTCGTGGCGAGATAGTCCACCCAGCTGTTCTGATACGTCGAAGCGAGCACGCCGAGCGTGATCCCGAGCCCAACGGTGATCAGGAGTGCGCACGCACCGAGGGTCGCGCTGACGCTCGCCTCACGCAGCAGCAGGGGCGTCACCTGCACACCACGGTTGACGAGCGACTCGCCCATGCTGCCGTGCAGCAGGCCGGTCACCCAGATCACGTATTGCGTCGGCCATGGCAGGTCCAGCCGGTAGTGGTGGAGCAGCGCGGCCTGTGCCTCCGGGCTTTCGCGGCGATCGGACAGGAATGCGTTGCCCGGCAGCTGGTGGATGCCGATGAATACGATGGACGACACAGCGAACGCAGTGAACGCAACCAGAACCAGTCGCTGCCCTAAGTAAACGAGCGTCCCCCGAGTCATCGATCCTCCCAAGACATCCGCCGCGGCCGCTCTATCTTAAATACGATCGTCGGTCACGCCCGCTGGAGCTGGAGGTCAGTTGAGAATCGGACTGGGGCTGCCCAATAGAGGCGCCATCTTCGGCGCAACGACCATCCCGCAGATGCTGCAGCTGGCCACGCTCGCCGACCAGACATCGAGCATCGATTCGGTATGGGTCAGTGACAGCCTGCTTGCCAAGCCGCGGCCGGAAGCCATAACGCTGCTCGCCGCGATCGCTGCCCGCACCGAGCGTGTAGCGATCGGTACCGCATGCCTCGCTTCGTTTCCGCTGCGAGACCCGGTCCTGCTCGCGACCCAATGGGCGACCCTCGACCAGCTCGCCGGCGGCCGCACCGTTCTCGCGGTGTGCAGCGGGATCGTCGAACAATCGGGTGCGCAGGTGGAATCCACGCTGTATGGGGTTTCGAATGCGGACCGCGTCCAACGTCTTGTCGAAGGCATCCAGGTCCTAAAGTTGCTGTGGACGCAGGACGACGTCAACTATGTCGGACGCCACTATCACCTCAGCCACGTAACAGTCGAACCGAAGCCCGCAGCCAAGCCGTGCCCTCCGATCTGGATTGCTGCCAACGCCGATCGTCCGGATCTCATCGCGCGGAGCCACGAGCGCATCGTGCGCCACGCGGACGGCTGGCAGACCGTGCGCGGTGCGGCCCAGATCGCGACGCGACTGGCCGACATCAAGCAGAGGCTGGCGGCCGCCGGCCGCGACCGGGCCACCTTCACCTGCAGCGCCTACGTCAACGTCAACATCGGCGACGATCGGGACTTGGCGTTCGCCGAGACCAAGCGATTCCTGGACACGTACTTCAGCGCCGACAGCAGCCGTGAGCACATCGAAGAATGGAGCGCGTTCGGTCCCGCCGACGAGTGCGCCAAATATCTCCGGCGCTACCGCGAGGCCGGCGTCGACGAGCTGATCGTGCGCTGCGCCAGCTGGAGCCAGGCTGAGCAGGTCCGGCGGCTCACCGAAGAGGTGCTTCCCCTTTTGCTCGGCTGAGCTAGGCGCTGCTCGGGTCGACGGGGATCAGGTCGTAGTCCTCTTTGGGCGCCTGCAGGAGCAGATACGCGAAGTCGTCGCTGTCGCTGACAACCTCGTGGACCGTCCCCGGCGTCACCGCCTCGATACATCCAGGCTGCAGGACGAGCTCGGCCGCCCCGCCATCCGCTCGCCACGTGCGGATGCGTCCCTGGCCGACAACTCCCAGGAACACGTCATCGATTCCGGTATGACGATGCCGCGGGATCGATTGACCCGAGCGCAGCGTGTAGAGGACCGCCTGAGTGAACTCAGTCGTGAACACCTCGCAGATGCGAACTGTCTGATCGCCGATCTGAATCGACCGGCCCGTAGTCTCTGCGTCGCGAAGCTCGCGGGCGACCTTGTGGAGATCGGTCACGCGTGTTTCCAGGTCTTGCCGAGCAGCCGCAGCCAGTTCTCGTGACCCATCTTGCGCAGGTCGGCTTCGCTGAAGCCGCGGTCGCGCAGGATCTGCACGAGCTTCGGGAGCCCGGTCACGTCACCCATCTCGTCGGAGATCGTCGTCCCGTCGAAGTCGGATCCAAAAGCCACGTGGTCGGCGCCGATGCGCTCGCACATGTACTCGAAATGTCGAGCCAGGAGCGCGAGCGGCGTGCTCGTGTCCCTCTTCCCGTCGTCGCGCGTGAACTGGACGGCGAAGTTAACACCGACGATGCCGTCCGAATCGCGCACCGCGTCGAGCTGGCGATCCGTGAGGTTGCGCGGGGTGGCTGACAGCACATGCACGTTGGAGTGAGATGCGACCAGTGGCGCGGTGCTGATCTCGGCGACGTCCCAGAAACCCTTCTCGTTGAGGTGGGACAGGTCGATCATGATCCCGAGCTCGTTGCAGCGCTTGACCAGCTCCTTTCCGGCGGCTGTGAGGCCGGGTCCCGTGTCCGGGTCGCCCGGGAACCTGAACGGAACACCTTCGCAGAAGGCATTGGGGCGGCTCCACGCCAGCCCGATCGAGCGCAGGCCCGCGCGGTAGAAAACCTCGAGCGCATTGAGCTGCGGGTCGATCATCTCCGCGCCCTCGAAATGGAAGATCGCGGCCATCACACCCTTGTCGATGCATGATTTGAGCTCGCCAACGTCGCGCACGACCTTGAACTTCCCGTGCGACTCCTCCTCGAGGCGGAACAGCGTCCCCGCGACCGCCATCGCGTAGCGGAGCGAGCTGGCATAGTCGAGGGCCGGCGGTAGCTGGGCGTCGTGATGGTCCTCGCTCTTGGCAGCGGGGCGCAGGTCGGCCCGGCGCGCCGTGGGATCGGGCGGCACCCAGATCGCGAAAAAGCCCCCCGCGAACCCCGCTTCCTGCGCTCTTGGCAAGTCGAGATGGCCGTGCTCGCTGCGCTCGAAGAAGTTGCGCGCGCCGCCCCATGACGGTTCGAACTCGGGTTGAAAAAGCGCGAGCAGAACGTCGTTGTGCCCATCGAAGACCTTCAGTGGCTGGGCCGTTTCCGTTTTCTTCTTGGCCAATTTGCTTCCCTCAATTCCAAAAGGCCCGTGTGCTTCAACCGAAAGTATGATGTGGCCCTCGCATCACCTGACGACATGTTCGGAGTTGAGCAGATGGCGATCTGGGACGACGTGGTCGGAGTCGAAGAGCGGCAGGCCTACGAGAAGGCGGGCTGGGGTGGCACGGTCGGATTCGGATCGCGCCCCGCTCTCCTGGTCGTCGATATGTACCGCGCATTCGTCGACCCGGACTACCCGTACTCGAGCCCCGACGCGCCGGCGACCGCGGCGCAGATCCGGCTCGCGATCGACGCATTCCGGCGCCACGGCCACCCGGTCATCTTCACCACCGCGAAGGCGGCGGCGAATCCGGCGGACCGGGGTCGCTGGAAGTCGACAGCTTTGAAGAGCGACCAGATGGCCCACCCCGAGGCATATGAGATCTGGCCTGACATCGCGCCGAAGCAGGGCGAGGTCGTGATTGTCAAGACGTACCCGAGCGCCTTCTTCGGCACGACGCTGTCGAGCCAGCTGATCTACGACTCGATCGACACGTTGATCGTCACCGGCACGGTCACCAGCGGGTGCGTGCGTGCCACGTGTCTCGACGGATTCAACTACAACTTCCGCGTCATCGTCCCGCAAGAATGCGTCTGCGACCGCGGCCCGACCTCGCACAAGGTGGCCCTGTTCGAAATCCAGATGAAATACGGCGACGTGGTCATGCTCGAAGAGCTGCTCGACCACATCGAGCAGCACCGTAGCTCTACGTCCGAAGTAAGGGGCTAGGCGTTGCAGCGAATCGAGATTCCGGCCCGCGAAGGGCGAGGCGTTCTGCTCCAAGCCGGCACGCGATTCCGGGCCATCGACGTCAAGGGCAAGCAGTGCGGCGACCTGTTCGCATTCGCCGACCACGACGCCAAGGAGTTCGCCAGCGCAGAGCACACCCGCGTGTGGACCGGCCGCCTGTTTCCGAAGGTGGGGGAGCAATTCGTCACCAACCGTCGGAGGCCGATCCTCACCATCCTCGAGGATCACAGCCCCGGCAAGCACGACATGCTCGTCGCCGCGTGCGACCCGACCCGTTTCGAGCTGCTCGGAGTGAAAGGCTGGCACGCATCCTGTCAGGAGAACCTGCAGAAGGTGATGGCCGGCTTCGGCTTGGGCGACGTCGAGGTCCCGCAGCCGATCAACATCTTCACCAACATCCCCGTGACCGAGGCCGGAGACCTGGACTGGCAGCCGGCGCTCACCGCGCCTGGCGACTGGATCATGTTCCGGACCGAGCTGTCGTGCTACGTGGTGCTCACCGCCTGCCCGCAGGACATCCTGCCGATCAACGACAAGAATCCGACCGAGATGGCGCTGGAGGTGCTCGATGGATGACCTGATTGCCAACCCGCCACCCTGGCCCGGCGGCGCGAGATGCGCCGTCGCGATCACGTTCGACGTCGACTCCGACAGCTTCGTCCACGTCGGCCTGCCAGACCGCGCGCACCGCCTGGTCTGCACCACGTCCTGGGCGCGCTATGACGAAGTCGCGATTCCGCGCATGGTCGACATCTTCCGGCGCTTCGACCTGCACCAGACGTTCTTCTTTCCCGCCTGGTGCATGGAGCGCTACCCGCACCTCGTCGAGGCGGCGCTGGCCGGCGGCCACGAGGTCGGCCTTCACGGCTACCTGCATGAGCTGGCCAACACGCTGCCGGGTGAGAAGGAGAGGGAGCTCCTGGAGCGCGGGCTCGAGATCACCAAACGGGTCACCGGACACAAGCCGGCCGGTTGGCGCGCGCCGCTCTACTCGTTCTCCGAGAACACCACCGACCTCATCGCAGAGGCGGGATTCCTGTACGACTCCTCGTTGATGGGCGATGACATCCCGTACATCCTGGCGTCCGCGGCGGGCAAGGTCGTCGAGCTTCCGCTGCAGGATGCGAGCGACGACTGGCCGCAGTACGCCGAGAACTGGGACTTCGGCTACCACGCGCCCATTCGCCCGCCCGAGCGGGGGATCGAGACCTTCAAAGCCGAGTTCGACGCCGCTTGGGAGCACCGCGGGATGTGGATCTCCGTCTGGCACCCCTTCGTATCGGGCCGCCTCTCCAGGGCGATCCAGATCGTGAAGCTCATCGAGTACATGCACGGGAGGGGCGGCGTGTGGTTCGCCACGCTGCAGGAGATCGCGGCCCACGTCAACGCCTGCGCCGAGGATGGGACCTACGTCCCCCGGCAGGTTGACATGCCCTATTTCAGAGCTCCCGTGCCTGAGCTGGCGGGCGTGCTCGGAGCTCCCAAGAGCTAGCCGTCCGGGCGTCCAGCCTCCCGCTCGGGACGCGGATATTGCAATTCGGAACGAGCTGGGGCATACTCGCCCCGAAAACGGTAGGGATTCGCGTAGTTGTGTCGGATTCCGAAACCGAAAGGGGTTACCGGCGGCCAATTTGGGGAGGGAGCAAATGGACCAGAGACCGGTGGACGGCCATGACCACCACGAGCACCACGCCATCCTGCAAGCCGAGCGCGAGCTGCTCGAGATGGCGGAAGGCAACGACTACACGACCGGCATCGTGCCGCTGGAGAAGCGCCGCACCAGGTCGACCCTGACTCTGCTCTGGATCTCGCTCCAGGCCAGCGTCAGCCTCATGTATGCAGGCTTCCTGGCCCGCTCGCAGGGCCTCAGCCTGACCGACGTGATCCTGGCGGGCGTCATCGCCTCGATTGCGATCTTCGCGTACGGCGTCGGCGCGTCATACCTGGGCAACAAGACCGGGCAGACGCACACGCTGCTGACCAGGGCCATCTACGGCCGCTTCGGAAGTGGCTTCGTGTCCTTCCTCCTGATCCTCATGGGAATGGGCTGGTACGGCTTTCAGGCCTACTTCCTCGCCCTCATCACGCAGGGCCTGTTCGGCTGGAACAACGTCACGCTGGTTGCGGTCATCTTCGCCATCGTGATGGTCTTCAACAACCTGTTCGGCTTCAAGGGCGTTGCGGCCTACGCCCGGTTCATCGCCGCCCCCATCCTGCTGGCCTGGGGCCTGTGGGCGGTGATCAAGGGCTTCGCGACCGTGCCCAGCAACCACCTTTTCTCAGCCGCCCCGGTCGCGGCGACCACCACGGTGATGGTGATAGTGGCGCTCCTGGTCGGCAGCGCCTCGTGGGGCAACGAGCCCGACATCTTCCGCTACGGAAAGCCTCAGCGTTGGAACAACGTCCCCGCCCTGGCCATCGGTTACCCGGTGGGCATGCTCATCTACCCGGTCGCCGGCTACCTGATGGCGCTGCTCTCGAACAGCTCGGACTTCGGCTCGATCATCAAGTACTTCGTCGACTTCTCTCTCTTCGGCCTCACCGCCCTGGCAGTGGTGGTGTTCTTCATCAACCAGTTCGCGCTCAACGACGGCAACCTCTATGAAGCCGTCAACGCGATGCAGAACATCTTCGGCAACATCAAGGGCTACCAGCGCATTTACAGCGTCGTGATCCTGGGCATCGTCGGCGCCGTCGTGGCGGCCGGCATGACATCGCTGCAGAACAACTTCTTCATCGTCGCCGGCATCAGCGGCATCTTCGTGCCGACCGCGACCACCGTCATGGTGGCGGACATGTTCTTCGTGCCACGGCTTCTCGGCCTGCGGCGGCCGACGGATCGAGTCACCCCCTGGAAAGCCGCGGCGGACGTCAACTACGTGGCCCTGGTCGCACTGATCATCGCGCTCGTCGTGGGCGCCTACACCGGCGGCCTGATTCCGGGCATCTCCGGATTCGGCACCACCAACATCGGCTTTCCGACCCTGCAGTCGTGGATCATCGGCGCCGGCCTTTACCTGATCGGCGTCTGGCTGGTCCGCAACAGCCCGTCCAAGTACTGGCTTCTCGGGTACCCCAAGACCTTTTCCGCGGAGCAGGCATCTCAGCCCCGCGTGGCCGTGACGCAAACCGGCGTGTGAAACGCAGGTGAACCTGCTCTACATCCTGGTCGACGATCTGCACCCCTCTCCGGAGGAGGTGCAGCGTCTGACCAGTGGCGGCCTTGCCGCCGTCGGCCCTGATTCGACCTTCACCGTGCAACCCATCGACTTTGGCCCACTCCACTACTACGAGTCGGCGGTGGGGCTGGCCATGGCCGTACCCGGCGTCCTGCACAAGATCCTGACCGAGCAGCACCGATTTGATGCGGCGCTGCTCGGCTGCTTCGGCGATCCGGGCCTTCGCGCCGCGCGTACGGTGGCCACAATCCCCGTGATCGGTGCGGCAGAGGCCGCCACCGCTCTCGCCCAGCTCGTGGCTCAACGGTACGGGGTGGTCACCATCGTCGACAGCCAGGTGCCAGAGCTCGAGGCCTACCTCTCGAGCCTGGAGGTACGCCATCGGTGCGTCGGCATCAACGCGATCGGCCTCCAGTACTACGAGCTGGTCGCCGACCCCGAGGTCACGCTCAACCTGCTCGCGACGGCCGCGAGCAAACTGCTGGAAAAGGGTGCCGAGGCGATCCTTCTCGGCTGTATGAGCTTTGGCTTCCACCCCTTCGCATCCCGCCTCCAGGAACTGATCGGCGTGCCCGTGATCGATCCCCTGCGCGCGGGTGTCGCGGCAGCTCGCGCCATGCTGACGATGGGCGTGCTCCCGAGCCCTCGCAACCTGCCGCCCATCGATGACTCGAGCCACCTGATGAGATACCTTGCCAGCGTGGCCGGCAGCGCTTCGCCTTCGCTCGAAAAGGTTGCGGGCAGGACCACGGCCTGACCTCGGGGCCATGAATGGGGAACAACAGCTCCAAGCCCGCCGCCAAGAACAGCCGGGTCGTCCTGGATCCGATCGAGCGCCTGATGATCGCGCTCCTGCAGAAGGACGGCCGGCTGGGCATTCACGCCCTGGCGCGCAAGCTGGGCGTCAGCGACGTCACCGCCCGGCGCAAATTGAGGCGCCTGCTCAAGGACGAGATCGTCCAGATCGTGGCCGCGGTCGACCCGTTCCAGGTCGGTTTCGAGTCGCCCGTCATCATCGGCCTCAAGATCGATCGGTCGCGCATCGATGAGATCGCGGCCGCGCTGTGCGAGCACCCATCGATCCGCTACGTCGCGGCGGCCACTGGAAGTCTCGACCTGCTGATCGAGGTGGTCGCCGCATCGAATCACGACCTCGCCGAGTTCGTTCTCGGCGACCTCGCGGCGATCCCAGGCATCGTCGACACGGAGACCTTTCTGGTGCTGCGCATCTATAAGCAGACCTGGAATTGGGGCGTCCGCGGAGTCGAAACCCGCGCGGCCCAAGAGGATGACACCGGTTCGCGCGACGGCGCGGCCCCCAAGAAGGCTTCGCGCCGAGCCCGGGAGTGACGCCCCCCCGGCTGGGGATCGGATTTCTCGGTTATCCGGACCTCCGCACCCTGGTCGAGGCGGGCAAGGCGGCGGAGGAGGGCGGTTTCGAGTCCGCCTGGGTGGCGGAAACCCGCCTGACGCGAGACGCGGTGACCGGAGTCACGGCGCTCCTCCTCAACACCACCCGCGTGCGGGTCGGCAGCGCCGCCATCAACGTCTTCACCCGTGGCGCGGGCCTCATCGCCGTGACGTGGGCGACCCTGGCGGAGGCGGCGCCCGGCCGGGCGGTGCTCGGTCTGGGGGTAGGCTCCGAAGGCCCGCTCGCCCAGCAGGGCTACGCCGTCGACCACCCGGTGTCTCGGCTGCGCGACATGATCACCGCGGTTCGGTCGGCGTGGGCTGCCGGCGCCCCGCTCACGATCGATGAGGGCAGCGTCCGTTTCCGGGGGATCGTGCTCGAGATCCGGCCGGAGCCGCCCCCGTCCATCTATCTATGTGTGGGCGGCCCTCGCGCCCTGGCGCTGGCTGGGGAGGTCGCGGATGGCGTGGTCCTCGACGCCTTTCTCACCCCGAGCGCCGCCGAGGGAGCTCGCGCCATCCTCGACTCCAAAGCTCCGGGCGGGGTATTCGATGGGGAGCTGGCCGGAGGGGTGGTCGTCAGCCTGTCGGACGATCCGGATGAGGCGGCCGCGCCGCTCAAGCGCCTGCTGGCTCAGTACTTGGTCACGTTTCCGGAGCTCGCTCGGATCACGGGGGTCGACCCCGAGCTCATCGAGCGCCTGCGCTCCTTGTCGGAGACCGAGGGCCTCGAGAGGGCGGCCGATCTCATCTCCAGCGGGCTGGTCGCCAGGCACGCGCTCTGCGGCACGCCGCAAGCCTGCCGGTCGCGCCTGGCTGATTACCGCGCCGCCGGCTACGAGCTGCCCGTGCTCTTCCCGCTGCCTGGCTCGCTCGACCGGTGCCTTCGCGAGATGCCCGGCGCCTGATCCTCTACAGGTGAAACTCGGTGCGCAGCGCCTCGGCCAGCCGGTCGGCGCAGAGCTTGAGCACCAGGCGCCCGATCGACTCAGACGCCTCGGTCGGATGCCACAGAACGCCGCTCTTGGGGATGAACTCCTTGGGCGCGGGCACCACGTCCCAGCTTGGGTGGCGCTGTGCCTCGTCGTCGGCGATCTTGTCCTTCCGCACCAGGTCCGGCCGGACCACGTACATCAGCGAGGTCTCGATGATCGATGCGTGCTCGACGTCCCAGCCTGGAAAGCCCTTCGGAAAGATCTCCTTCTTCTGGGCATCGGTCAGCTCAGGAAACGGGTTCTCGAGGATCAGGAACCGCACGTCGGGGTGATGCTGCGACGCCAGGTCGCATGCCTCCCACAGGAAGCCGGCGTTCTCGTAGTGCCAGTTCTGGACGCACACGCGCCGGAAGCCGGCTCGCGCGAGCGCGGACAGCACCTGCTGAATCGTTTCGATCAGCGTCCCGGCGCGAAGCGACAGCGTGCCCGGGAAGGTCTCGCCGCCGCCGCTGAGCGCGCGCGACATCGCGCCGAACTGGATCGCGGGTGCGACCACCAGGTCGACCTGCTTGGCGGCCTCGAGCGCGACGGCCATGGGCAGCAAGACATCGGTGCTCAGTGGGAGGTGGGGGCCATGCTGTTCGGTCGAGCCGATGGCGAGCACCACCGGCTTGTTGGCGCGGGCGGCATCGTGCGCCTCCGGCCACGTCATCTCCTGCATCAGTTGGGGCGGGGCCACGTCAAACCTCCCTGGCGATGGTCCGATTTGCAAGCCGCAAAGCGGCCAACTTTCGGAAAGCGATACTGGACGCCCGCTATTGTGCGCCTTATAGTCGCTCTAGGTCACTGTAGGAGCTTGGCCGGGAAGGCCCGAGTCGAGCCTGGGAGGGAGGATCACATGCAGCAGGATCGACTGAATCTGCCGTTCACAGGCCTGGCAACCTTTGCCAAGGTGCCATACCACCCCGACATTGCGACCCTGGAGGCGGACGTGGCCATCGTCGGCGCGCCCTACGACCTGGGCACGCAGGTGCGGTCAGGCACGAGGTTTGGACCGCGCGGAATCCGGCTCGCGTCGACCATCTATGGAATGCGCACCCCGAAGTACTACGACGCGGAGTTCGACGAGATCTACCTCGACGGCGTGCGAATCGCGGATGTCGGCGACGCCGACATGATCCACTCGCGGCCGGAGGCGTGCCTCGCGAACATCGAGGCGATCACCGCGGCCATCCTCGCCCGGCACGCTCTCCCTGTCACCCTCGGCGGTGACCACTCGGTCCCGATACCGATCCTGCGGGCATTCAAAGACCTGGGCCCCATCTTCGTGGTGCAGATCGACGCCCATCTCGACTTTGTCGACGAGCGGTTCGGCGTCCGCGAGGGCCACGGCAACGTGATGCGGCGCATCGCCGAGATGAAGCACGTGAAGGGGATCGCGCAGATCGGCATCCGCGGCCCGGGTTCCAGCGACCCGTCCGACTTCGCGGACGCCAAGCGAATGGGCAGCATGATCATCGGTCCGCGCGAGTTCCGAAGGCTCGGCGTGGACGCCGTTCTCGCAAGGCTGCCCGAAGGCGCCAACTACTACGTGACGATGGACTGCGACGGCTTCGACCCGGCGCTCATGCCAGGCAACGGGTCGCCGTCACCAGGCGGCCTCTCCTACCACGAGGTGGTGGACCTCTTGCGCGGCATCGCCTTCAAGGGCAACGTCGTGGGATTCGATTTCGTCGAGGTGGCGCCCATGTACGACCCGACCGAGGTCACGGCGCAGACCGCGGCGCGCGTGATCCTCGACTTTCTGGGAGCGATCTTCAAAGCGCGCGAACGGCGGGCGGCGGCGCCGGCGGCAGCCCACGCGCCGGCAGCACGGTGAGTCGTTAGACCTCTCCCGGACGAACCGCGGCTCATCCGCGGTTCTAGGCCGCATGAACGGTGACATGCGGCGGGGCGAGAACGCCACCCCGCACACGCTGTGAGCGGCCTGGCCTGGCTTAGGGGCGGGCTCGGCCGCGTGCTGGCCGCGCTCTTGCCCTCGTGGTTCGCGTGGGCGGGCAGCGTGGCGGTGCTCGGCTGGCTCGCGTTCGCGGCGACCCGGGCGCCGGGCGCGGTCGGCCTGATCTTCGCGGTCAGGCTGGCGCCGCTGGTGGTGGTCGGACTGCCCGTCGGGACGCTGGCGGACCGGTTCGGGCGAGTTCGCCTCCTGCAGGCGAGCAATCTCTTCGCCGCGCTGACCATGTTCGGGCTCGCGTTTCTGGCGACCTCCCGGACGCCGGGCCTGTACCTGCTGCTGGCGGTTGCGATCCTGCTGGGCCTGGCCGACGCCGGCCGCCTGGTGTGCGGCAACAACCTGGTCTTCGAGTTCGCGGGCGCGCTCGGCCCGATCCGGGCCTTCGCGGCTTCGAACTTCGCCGGGGCGGTCGGCCAGATCGCCGGGGGCGCAATCGGCGGGCTCGCCATCAGCGCGATGGGCCCTGCGTTCGCGGCGGCCATCGTTGGGGCCGCCAGCGCAGCCGGCTCGCTGCTGCTGTTCGGAGTCGAGGATCGCCACACTTCGCTCTCATCAGAGGCCACGTCCTTTCCGAGGGCGGTCCGCGATGGCGTCGCGCTCCTGCGCCGGATTCCGGCGGTCGGTCTCCTGATCGCCGTCGCGCTCGTGGTCGAGATGTTCGCGTTCTCCTGTCCGGCGCTGGACCCGGTCTTCGCGGGGCAGGTGTTCCTGGTGGGTCCGACCGGGCTGGGATTGATCCTCGCTGCGCGGGGGCTCGGCCGCATGGTCGGCTCCGCCGGCCTCGCCGCAATGCGGCCACGCCGGCTGCTCGGACGCACTCTGACCGTCGCCGTGATCGGCTTTGGGCTCGCGCTCGCAGCCTACGCGGCGGCGCCCGGCCTGCTGGTCGCTCTTCCTCTCGTCCTGGGTGCCGGCATCGCGAGCGTGCTGGTCGATGCCCTGGTGCTGGCGAGCCTGCAGGCGAGCGTGGAGGCCGCCTCCCGTGGCCGGGCAGCGGGCCTGTGGGTGCTGATGATCGGCTTCCAACCGATCGGAGTCCTGGAGGTCGGGCTGGTCGCGCAGCTCGGGGGCGCGCGCTTGGCGCAGGGCCTCAACGGCGCGCTGGTGATCGCGTTTGGAATCCTTCTCCTGGCCACCGCGCTGGGCCGCCGCCTGCAGGGGGTCCAGACCGCGGCTGTCGGAGTCAGCAATCCGCTGCGAGGAGAGGGCTAGGTGTCGAGAGCCGCGACTCCGCGCGGGAGTCGCGGCTCAGCGTCCTTCAACGATCCGAGGCAGCGGGGCCGGTGCCTATCCGAGGGTCAGTGGATCGGGCCGGTCGTGTGCTCGCCAAGGTAGATGCGGACCATCTCACCCAGCATCCGCACGATCGACATGTGGGTCTCGCCGCTGATGCCGTCGCATTCAAAGTTCTGCGTACAGAACAGCGCTTCGATTCCCCCGGCCTCCACGCATCGCAGCTGGATGCGCTCCTCCTGCTCTGGAGAATGGACAAGATCAGGTCGCTTCAACAGCACGCCCAGCGCAGCCTCGATTCCGTAGCAGCCCCAGTTGGAGACGGAGGCCGCGATCAGAACGTCGGTGGGGACGACGGTGGCCATGCCGTCTTGGCACGGGCACTGGCAGGTGTGGCCCCACGGGTCCTGTATCTTCCGGACCTCGTCGTAGATCCGGCCAAAGCCGATCTCGTTGCCGGCATCGCCGATGCCGATACTGAATATCCCGCGCTTGGCCGCAGCCGCGAAAAGTGGCGACGAGTCGGTGATCGGCTTGGTGGCGATCCCGGTCGAGCCGTGAATCACTCCCTTTGCGTTAGGACCCAGTCGCTCGGTCGCGATGATTGCCTTTGGTTTGAGCTCGTCAAGCAGCTTCTCGGACCATTCGGCGACCTTGCCCGGGTCGTCCGGGTGCGTCACCACAGCTCCGCCGACGTGATGTCTCATGGCGACGTCAAGACTTCGTATGCCGACCCCTGCGGCCTCGCTCGAGGCGGCGATGGGTCCTGCGTGGTGGGTCTCGCAGACGAATACGGGTGTTGCGTGCAGGCCCCTCTCGACTGCACGGGCCAGGGCTGCTGCGCCCACAGGCCCATCGTTCTCACCATTGGGAATGAGCTCGCCCGACCCTGCGCCGGTATTGATCAGGACCACGTCCTTGGGACGGACGTGCTGGATGAGGCCGTGGGCGGCTCGGTACGTGAGCGGGTCGCCGCCTCCTTCACGCCGGGCGGCCTCGTAAAGCGGAGCGATCATGCTGTGCGGCATCGCCGGGTTGCGCATCTCAACCGTGATCAAGCGGTCCATGTATTCGATGATCGACGGCACCGGACTTCTTGTCGAGGTCGTAGCGGTTTGTGTCGTGGCGGTCATTTACCCCTCCGTCGATGCTGAGAAGTCCGGCCGAAGGTCTCGACCGGACGGGCCAACGATAGGTGGGCAGTTATCGGCCGTCCAATATATTGTTCATTGAGGTTTAGGACGTTTGGTGTATCGTTCCTGAATCGAGCTTCGCCATCTCAGGTATTTCGTCGCCGTGGCCGAGGAGCTCCACTTTGGGCGCGCCGCGGCGCGACTCCACATCTCGCAACCGCCGCTCAGTCAACAGATTCGCAGCCTCGAGACCGAGCTCGGCTTCAGCCTGTTCTGGCGCTCGAACCGTCGGGTTGAGCTCACCGGCGCGGGTCACGCCTTTCTCGAGGGCGCGAGGAGAACCCTCGACAGCGCCAACCAGGCGGTCCGCGATGGACGAGCGGTCCACGGAGGCGCGACCGCCGAGCTCACCCTCGGCTTCATCGACTCCTCGATCTATGGCTTCATGCCGGCGGTGCTCCGATCATTCAGAAAGCAGCATCCCTCGGTGCGCGTTGTGATCCGCTCCCTCAGCTCCGGGGAGCAGGTCGAGCGCCTGGAGCGCGGCGAGATTCAAGTTGGAATTCTGAGACCCGTGCGGGTTGGGTCGAGGCTGGTCATCGAGGAGATCGGTCGCGAGCAGCTCGTGATTGCCCTGCCCAAGGGCCACCGCCTCGAAGCTCTCGAGAAGATCCGGATTGCCGACCTCAAAGACGAGCCACTCGTCTTTTTCAGGCGGGAGACAGTGCCATCGGTCTACGACCGGATCATTGGCATGTTTCACAAGGAGGGCCAGATGCCCGACGTTGCGCAGGAGGCGGGTGAGCAGCACACGCTGCTTGGCCTGGTGGCTGCGGGCCTCGGCTACTCGATCGGCGCGGAAGGAATGCGACGGTCGGGAACTGAGGGCGTCATCTACCGGCCGCTGGCGCACCCCAATGCCTGGGTTCCGATTGGCATCGCCTGGCGCCGTAACGATCGATCCGAGCCGGTGCGCTGGTTTGTCGAGACAGCCAGGGCGCATGCCGCGTCCACTTTCAAAGCTGGCGCCATGAAGCGCAAAGGCGCAACGCGGAGCAGCTCACCCGTCAAGGCAGCCGCCCGTCGAGGATCGTAGCCAGCTTGTGGGCGTCGATGTTGCCCCCCGAGATCACGCACGCGACTCGTCCCGTCCCCGCCAGGCCAGAAAGCGCAACTGCCACGGGAGCGGCGCCCGCGCCCTCGGCAACGATGCGATTGCGCTCCACCAGCAGGCGGACGCATTTCGCGGTTTCTTCGGCCGTGGTGATGAGCGAGCCGGCCAAGAGCTCGCGGGCGAGCCCCAGCATGTTGGCGAAAACCGTCTTGCTTCCGATTCCGTCGACGAAGCTGGGCCGGTAATCGATCGCGACGGGTTTGCCAGCGGCGAGCGATGGCGCCAAAGGCGCGGCGCCGTCCACCTCCACCGCGAAGACGCGGCAGCTCGGCTTGACGGCTCTCACCGCCGCGGCGATCCCGGTGGAGAGTCCACCGCCGCCCCATGGCACGAGGATGACCTCGACATCAGGCAGGTCCTCGACGATCTCCAGTCCGATTGTCGCGTCCGCGGCGATCACGTTCTGATCGTCGAAGGGATGGATGAAAGCTCCATCCACGCCGTCATATCTTCGCTCGGCAAGCGCCGTCCACCATCTGTCGAAGGAAACCGAGATGATCCGTCCGCCGAGCTGGCGGAGACTGTCGATCTTTCTCTGGGGTGCGGTGTCTGGTACCACCACTGTGCAAGGGATGCCCATCCTCCGGGCTTCCCAAGCGACCGCCTGACCCATGTTGCCGGCGCTGGCCGTGAGCACCCCGCGCCGCAGGTCGGCCGGCGGCAGGCAGGACATGGCGAAGGCGGCCGCCCTGATCTTGAAAGCGCCGATCGCCTGCAGATTCTCGAGCTTGAGGTGTATCGAGGCGGGAGAGTCGAGGACATGGAGTGGTACCAGGGGCGTGCGCAGGACTCGATCCGCTATCGCCCGGCGGGCCATTTGGATGTGGTCGATCGTCGGCGGAGTCACGACCCCGACGCGCACCTCAGGGATTCGGAGTCGGTTCCGAGATCGTCCTGTAGATCTCCGGCTGACGAACATTGAAGAGGTGAGAGGTCGACCGCGCGGCTCGCTGCTGCTCGAGGTCGATATCAGCGATGACGAAATCCTCCTGGTCGAATTTGCCCTGCGCGACCACCTTGCCGCCGGGGTCGACGACCCGGCTGCCACCGAACAACCGGTCGCCGCCCTGCATCCCGACGACCGAGCACGCCATGTACCAGATGACGTTCTCAGCCGCCCGCATGAACATTCCGTGCGCCCAGTACTCCTCGAACCCACCGGCCGATGCGGTGACGTTGACCAGGAAGTCGGCGCCCTTGAGCGCCTGAACACGTGTCACCTCAGGAAAGCTCATGTCGTAGCAGATATGAATTCCGATCTTGCCCAGGGCCGTGTCAAAGACCGGCAGCTCCTTGCCAGGTGAGTAGAAGCACCTTTCTTTGGCGACTCCGCCCGGGTACGAGAACGCAGCGACATGGGTCTTTCGATATGCACCGATGATTCCCTGAGGTCCGACCAGGAGCGCCGTGTTGTAAACGTCGCCCGGCATCCCGGGGCCGAATGTGCCCATGCCCATGATGACGTGGAGACCGTGACGCTCTGCCGCCTCGATGACAGCGCTGACATGACGGTCGGGGGGTGCGATCGTGCTAGCCCATTTGTGCAGCCATTCGTCGGTGCGGTAGCCCTGCAGGTAGAGCTCGCCGAAAACGACCAGGTCTGCCTCCGCGGTGGCAGCCCTGTCGATCGCCGCGATCGCCCGCTTCAAATTCACTTCGCGAGGATCATGCGTCTCGTCGCCGAGGTCGGACTCGCACTGAACCAACGCCACACGAACCGCGCCCGGCTTTTTGGCCTGACGACCTCGATGCTCCTCGACCGCGACCTCAGACTTCCGCTCGATCACTTTGCTCATTGGTCAATTCGCTCCAAAGTCGTCAGAACCTGGCTCTGGCCGAGTTTAGGACAGAGGATCTCGGCCGTCCAATACATCACGCGGTGTGCAACGAGTCGTTTTCCGTATCGGCTCCCGCAACCAGGGCTTCAGCGATCCGCCGGCGGTCACCTCCATCGAGCGTCAGGCTGACCGCGCCGGCCACCGTCTCGAACTGCTCGAGGTTCCTTGGCGCGGCGAGCACGGACGTGACCTGGGGATGCGACGCCGCCCACGCGAGCGCGAGCGATCCCGTCGTGGTGCCGTACCCTCCGGCCAGTGCGCGCAACCTCTCGATTGAACGGTGCGTCTCCTCGGTCTGCAGGTCGGCATACGGGTCCGGGCGGAGCGCCATACGCGAGCCGGGCGGCGGCGGCTGACCCTGACGGTACTTGCCGGTGAGCCAACCACCGGCCAGCGGGCTGTAGGCGGTGAACGAGACTCCTTCAGCAGCGAGCACCGGAAGCATTTCAGCCTCCGCGGCTCGGTGCAGGAGGTTGTACTCGTTCTGGACACACTCGAGGCGAGCTCCACGGAGACGTTCGCTCGTCCACAGCGACTTGATGACGCGCCAGGGTTCGATGTTGCAGAAACCCAGGTAGAGAACCTTGCCGGCCTGGACGAGGTCGGCGAACGCTTGCATGGTTTCGTCCAGCGCGGTCAGCGGATCGACCTGGTGTGCCATGTACAGGTCGATCCGGTCGGTCTGCAGGCGCCGCAGAGAATCGTCGACGGCTCGCATGATGTGCCGCCGCGACAGACCTCCACTGTTGAGGTCGGTGCCCATCTGTACGAACACCTTCGTCGCCAGCACGACCGAATCACGGGCGGCCCGGCTGGTCATCCACTGCCCGACCATCTCCTCGGAGAGGCCACCGCCGTACCCGTCGGCGGTGTCGAAGTAGTTGATGTCGAGCTCGACCGCGCGATCCATCAGCGCGAAAGCCTGCTGCTG
Source organism: Candidatus Dormiibacterota bacterium (assembly GCA_036491755.1). Lineage (GTDB taxonomy): Bacteria > Chloroflexota > Dormibacteria > Dormibacterales > Dormibacteraceae > DASXBJ01. Next base: position 25,205 of record DASXBJ010000047.1, on the reverse strand, counting down.
GTTTTCTCCCCGACCGAAAAGGCTGGCCTCCGAGCCGATCCCGCCGAAACCGCCGCAGCCCAGGCCGATGCACGATACACGCACCCCGGTTCGACCAAGCTGGCGGTACTCCATGTCCGGCGTCAGTATCGTCCGTCTTCGCCAGGTGGCGCTCCGGGATCGAGCATGGCCGGCCCGCGACCGGGCGATATGCAATCAGTCTCAATAACAAACGAACAATATATTGGACAGTGGCCGAGCCTGAGCCTAGGCTGGCACCGAATGTCCAGCGGATCCTGCGGTCCGCCGGCTCGTTGTTGTTTCTGACGAGGGAGGAGTCATGAGTCGATCGGCATCAACCTCGTTGTCATGGATGGCGGGGCTCACGCTTGTATTTTCCGTAGCGTGCGGCGGATCTTCGAGCACGACCACCACGGGTGGAGGCGGAGTTCCCTCTCAAGTCACGGCCAACATAGCCAAATTCACCGCGATCCCCGTGTGGCAGGCGCCAGGTCCCCCAATCGACGCAACCAAACTGAGGGGCAAGAAGATCTTCACGATTCCCATCGCCGAGACGCCGTTCACCCAGGCGGTCGAAGCGGGGGAGCAGGCGGCCGCGAACGCGGCGGGCGTCAAGATCACCTTCTTTCCGAATCAGGGAAGCCCAGCCGCTTGGGTCCAGGGAATGCAGACGGCCATCTCGCAGAAGCCGGACCTCATCAACCTCGATACGGCGCCGGACCCGCGCTCCCTTCAGCCGCAGATCGCCGCTGCAAAGGCGGCAGGCATCCCGGTGATGGTCACCCACTTCTATGACGCCAACATGCCCGACCCGCCGGCTTGCGACGGGTGTGCGCCGGGCGTCACGGGCGTGGTCAAGGTTCCGTTCACGATCGTTGCCCAAGCCCAGGCGGACTGGGTCATCAACGCGTCCAAGGGCAAGGCCGACGTCCTGATCGTCAGCATCAGCGGCCTGCTTCCGGTGCCCCCGATGGAGACGCAGATGATGAATGAGTACCACCAGTACTGCCCGGCCTGCAAGGTGAAGCTCGTCGAGGTGACGCTGGCTCAAATCGGCCAGGCCGGACCATTCAGTCAGGTCTCCACCGCGCTGGTCCAGGATCCGAACATCGACTATGTGAACCCGATGTTCGACGCCCTGATCCCTGGAAGTCTTGGTGCCGTGCAGGCCGCAGGCAAGGCGAACAAGGTCAAGATGATCAGCTTCAACGGCTCCTCGTTCGCTCTTCAGGACGTAGCGAGCGGATCCAGCCCAGTGGTCGCCGACGTCGCCGAGCCCGACACGTGGGTCGGCTACGCGAACATGGACCAAGCGTTTCGAATCTTGGGCGGCGGCCCGACTGTCAGCGAGGTGACGCCGTTCCGAATATTCGACCAGTCCAACATCTCGGAGACGGGTGGCGGCCCGGCCTACAGCGGTGGGTATGGAAACGCCTACGCCACTGGTTTCTTCAAGCTCTGGGGACTGCCGGCGCCGCAATGAGGGCAGAGACTCGAATCGTGCTGAGCGACATTAGATCTGGCGGTTGACCGTAGCGACGTGCTGCCGCGTCCGCATCTGGCGATCGATGGGCGATCGGGCTCCAGTGGCGCCCATTCTCATGTGGTCCTGCGTGCATCCGGGCTGAAGAAGCGATATGGCGGCACGCTGGCCCTGGATTCGGCCGGCGTGAGCGTCCTGGCGGGCGAGGTACACGGCCTCCTCGGACAGAACGGCTCGGGCAAGAGCACGCTGATCAAGGTCCTGGCCGGGGTCGTCACCCCCGATGAGGGCGAGCTGGAGATCGCCGGGGAGCGGCTGACCTTACCGCTCGCGGTCGGGGAGGCCCATCGGCGCGGTCTGCGTTTCGTGCACCAGAATCTCGGTTTGATCACAACCCTGACCGTGGCCGAGAACCTGTTCATTGAGCGCCTGTCTCTCGCGCGCCGGAACCTCTACATCAACTGGAGCTCTTTCTTTGATGAGGCGGCGGCGACATTGAAGCAGTACGGGCTCGATGTCGATCCGCATGCGCCGCTGCAGGAGCTCGAGCTTATCGACCGATCCTTGCTGGCCATCATCCGGGCCGTGGCCTCGAACACGGCGGGCGATTCCGGGTCGGGTGCGCGTCTGATCGTTCTGGACGAGCCGACAGTATTCCTTCCGCGCGACGATGTCGGCCGGGTGTTCGCGATGATCAGGGACCTGGTGTCCAAGGGGATTGGCGTGCTGTTCGTTTCCCACCGTATGGACGAGGTTCGCAATCACACGGACCGGGTCACGGTCCTGCGCGATGGTCGGAACATCGCGACCGTCGAAACCGACTCCGTCGACGACGAACAGCTCGTGAGCATGATCGTGGGTGAGAAGACCGCCGGCCGCGGCCGGATCGTCGACGAGCTCGCCCCCGGAGAGGAGGACGTCCCCATCCGAATCACAGGGTTGTCCACTCGCACCCTGCAGAACATTGACCTCGTGGTGCGACCGGGCGAGATCCTTGGCATCACCGGCCTCGCCGGAGCGGGCTACGAGGAGGTGCTGTACTCGATCTTCGGTGCCGGACGAGCCACCGCCGGACGTCTCGAGCTCGGAGCCACGATCATCCAGGTCCGTGACCTGACGCCCGCGCGCGCAATGGATCTGGGGATGGCGCTTATCCCGGCGGATCGTCTGCTTCACGGCATTGCTGCGCGGGCCACCGTGGAGGAGAACGAGACCATCACCATCGTCGACCAATACTTCAAGTTCCTGATTCTTCGCCGCTCAGGTTTGAACGAGGTGGCTGCGCGTCTCACATCACAGCTGGGAATCCAGCCGAAGGATCACCAAATGCAGACCGATCAGCTTTCGGGTGGCAACCAGCAGAAGGTCATGCTCGGCAAGTGGCTCGTTCGCAGGCCTCGAGTATTGCTCCTGCATGAGCCGACGCAAGGCGTCGATGTCGGAGCGCGCGCCGATATCTCCACGTTCATACGCCAGATGGCCCAGCTCGGCACCATCGTGATCTGCGGCAGCGCCGAGTACGAACAGCTCGCCGACCTTTGTTCGCGAGTCGCGATCATCGGGGACGGCCGCATCTCGCGCGTGCTGGAGGGAGACGAGATCACAAAGGAAAACATCCTGAGCGAGTGCCTGCGCACCTCGTCCAGACCGGCTGCAGCTCCAGCCGCCGGTGCTGAGGGATGACCGAAAACCCGTCGGCCGCTCCGGCCGGGAGTCCTCGCCGCCGGCGCCGCAACCTTTCGCTCGAGCGTTACGCACTGCCGGTGACCTGGGTCGCGGTAATCGTCGTCTTTTCGATCCTCAAGCCGGATGTGTTCCCGACCGGGGACAACGCATCGGCCATCCTCTCCACGAACGCAGTTCTTGTCGTCTTGACGATCGGGTTGCTCGCGCCTCTTACGGTCGGCGACCTGGACATCTCGGCGGCCGCAGTGGTGGGCCTCTCCGCGATGTTGGTCGTGCTGCTGAACACCGTCCACCACGTCGAAGTCGGTTACGCGATTCTGATCGCGCTCGCCTGTTCGTGCCTTGTCGGCCTCGTCAACGGCCTGTTCGCTGTGGTGCTCGGTATCGATGCCCTCATCGTGACGCTCGGAACCGGGAGCCTCGCCCTTGGTGCGACCGCGTGGATGAGCAACAACAGCACGATCACCGGTCTGGCCCAATCCCTGGTCAATGTGGTCGTGCAGAACCAGATTTTCGGCGTGTCGATCGAGTTCTACTACAGCATTGCAATTTGCGTCCTGGTGTTCTATCTGCTGCGTTACACACCAATGGGACGAAGGATGCTGATCGTCGGCCAGGCACGCGAGGTAGCGCGACTGAGCGGCATCAGCGTTTCGCGCATAAGGATTGGCAGCCTGCTGTTCTGCTCGCTTCTGGCGGGCATCGCCGGGATCCTTTATGCGGGGACGAGCGGCTCTGCCCAACCGGGGGGAGGCTCCGAACTCCTGCTGCCCGCATATGCGGCCGCGTTCCTTGGGTCGACGACCCTCACGCCTGGCCGCTTCAACGCCTTTGGCTCGCTGATCGCCGTGTACTTTCTCGCCACCGGAATCGTCGGGCTCGAGCTGCTGGGCGCGCAGAACTACGTGCAGCAGATCTTCTACGGGGCTGCGTTGCTGGTTGCCGTCCTGGCCTCAACTCTCATCCGGCGCGCCGCCACTCGAAACGGCTAGCTTTACCCGGATGTGGCCATCTCGTCGCCGGTGAGAGTTGCCGTCGTAACGGGTGGCGGCAGCGGGATCGGCAGGGCGGTCGCCCTTGCGCTGGCGGCAGAGTTGTATGTGGTCGTGATCGCCGGCCGCCGCGCCGATGCGCTGTCGGCGGTCGCCCGCGACGCGGCCGCCAAAGGACTGCGAGTGCTCGCTGTTCCAACTGACGTTGTTGACGAGTCTGCAGTCCGCGAGCTCTTCAGGCGCACCAAGGACGAGTACGGCCGGTTGGACCTCCTCTTCAACAACGCAGGTGCCATGGCCCCGGCCCGGAGCCTGGAAGAGTTGACCTACGACCAATGGCGGAGGGTCATCGACACGAACCTGTCAGGCGCATTCCTGTGCACCCGGGAAGCGATCAAACTGATGAAAGATCAGGATCCGCGAGGGGGACGAATCATCAACAACGGTTCGATCTCGGCGCATTCGCCGCGGCCGAACTCAGCCGCCTACACGGCGAGCAAGCACGGAATCACCGGGCTCACCAAATCGACCGCCCTGGACGGGCGTAGGTACGACGTCGCTTGCGGCCAGATCGATATCGGCAACGCAGCAACCGAGATGACCGATGGCATAGCCGTAGGCGCGTTGCAGGCGGATGGCAGGACCGCTGCGGAACCGAGGATGCCTCTGGAGGAGGTGGCGCGGGCTGTCGTCTACATGGCGAGCCTTCCGCTGAGCACCAACGTTCAGTTCATGACAGTGATGGCTGCCAAGATGCCGTTCATAGGCCGCGGCTGAACGAGCCGCAGGTCATGGCGAAGTTATCTTGGATGCCGCACATCCCACAGGGAGGCATCCCATGAATCCACCAGCCGGCGTGAGCTCGCGGACCGTTCGAACCAGCCGCCTCAACATCAAATACATCGAGTCCGGACCGGCGGATGGCGTCCCTGTGGTGATGATCCACGGCAACCTGTCGACCGGCCGCTTCTTCGAGCACCTGATGCCCGGCGCGCCGGAGCGCTATCGGATCATCGCCCCCGACATGCGCGGTTTCGGCGACACCGAGCGCGTCCCCATCGACGCCACTCGCGGCCTGCGCGATTGGGCTGATGACACCTATTCGCTCGTCCAGGCTCTAGGCATCGCGCGGCCCGTGCACCTGGTCGGCTGGTCGACCGGCGGGGCGGCCATCGCGAACTACGCGGAGGACGGGCCGGTCGCCTCGCTCACGTTCGTCGACCCCGTCTCGCCCTATGGCTTCGGCGGCGTCAAACTCGATGGCACTCCGTGCTTTCCCGATTACGCCGGCTCCGGTGGGGGCACCGGCAGCCCCGACTTCACCAATCAAATCGCGGCGCACGACACCGGATCCGACTCGCCTTTCTCGCCGCGCAACGTCATCAACAGCTCGTACTGGGCGCCCACGCACCGTGAACCCAAGGAACGCGAGGACATGCTGGTCGACGAGGTCAACAAGTCGGTCACCGGCGAGGACGGCTACCCCGGCGATCTCGTTCCGTCGCCCAACTGGCCCGGCATTGCGCCGGGCACGCGCGGCATCCTCAATGCGCTCTCGCCCAAATACTGCAGCTGGGCTGGAATCGTCGACCTCGAGCCCAAGCCGCCCATCCTCTGGACGCATGGCACAGCCGACATCGTGGTCGCGGACGGATCGGCGTGGGAGATGGGGACCCTCGGCAAGCTGGGCGTGGTGCCCGGCTGGCCCGGTGAGGAGGTGTTTCCTCCCCAGCAGATGATCACCCAGATCCGCAGCGTGCTCGAGCGCTACCGGGAAAAGGGCGGCCGCGTCCAGATCGAGATGTTCGAAGGCTCAGGCCACGGTCCGCTGTTCGACGCCGCGGAGCGCTGGAGCGAGCTGTTCTTCGGGTTCATCGCCACCGCGGAGGCGGGAGCCGCGAAGCACTCCTAGGTCACTCATCACCTGACTCCTTGGGGCGGCCGACGAACACCGAGAAGTGGTCGAAGCAGGCCTCCAGGACGGGGTCGTTGAAGCAGTCGATGTTGGTACGCAAAGAGACCTCGCCGGCGAGGATCCGCTGGAACCCATCCGCCATCTCGCCAAGCAGCGAGGGCTCGTTCTCCAGCCGCAGGTAGTGGCACACGAACACGCGTCGCACGCCCTCGCGCATCTCCGACAGACGAGCTAGTGACGCGGCGAAATGCGACAGGTTCGATTCGTCGTACTGCGCATAGACAGGCCCGGTGTTCACGGTGTCGCCGCCGAACAGCAGCCCGTTCTCCCTGTCGATCACGCAGATGCAGTCGGGTGAATGTCCGGGCGTGTGCAGCACCTCCAGCCGCCGCCCGCCGAGGTCCAACACGTCTCCATCCTCGAGGAGCCGCGTCGCGCTCGACGGCGCGAGACGGTAGGCCGCCGGATCGAAGTCGTGAGGCAGCGGTCGGACCAGTCGCTCGGCCGTGATCAGGTGGAAGTACAGGTCGTCAGCCTTCTTATATGGCCCCCACGCGTCCAGCACGCGCCTCGTGTACTCCATGTACAGCTGCGCGTAGTCCTCGGGCGGCGGCGTCGCCATCAGGGGCGCGCCGATGCGGTGGATCGCGATCTCATCGAACAGGTTGTTCCCGCCGGTGTGGTCGAAGTGATAGTGCGAGTTGACGACCAGGAGCGGCTTGTCCGTCAGCTCCTCCGCGACGGCGCGGATGTTGGCGATCCCGAGCCCGGTGTCGAGCAGCACCGCCAACTTCGTTCCCTGGACCAGGAACGAGTTGACGTGACCAGGCTCGCCCACCAGATGAACGCCGGGCTCGAGCTCGCGGACGTCGAACCACGACGAGCGCGGAAACTCGCGATCCCAGTGCGTGTGGTCTTGCGGCAAGCCCCTAGCCGCGTGCTGCGGCGCGCGCGCGGCTGTCGCCGGGCGCCATCTTCTTCTGGTCGAGCGCCACGAGCGCGATGAACTCGAACACCAGGGTCGCAGCCAGCAGCGCGGTCGTTTGCGTGGGGTCGAATGCCGGCAGGACCTCCACCGTGTCGAAACCGACGAAATGGGCGCCCGCGAGGTGCTGCACGATCTCGATCCCGAACGCGCTGGTGGGGCCCCCGACTTCGGGAGTGCCGGTGCCGGGCGCATAGGCGGGATCGAAGAAGTCCACGTCGAAGGTCAGGAACGCCGGCACATCCCCGATTCGCTCGCGGATCGTATCCGCCACCTGGGCCGGCGTGCGCTTCAGCATCTGCGGCGTCGTGATCACCTCGAAGCCCAGCCGGCGTGATTCGTCGAGATCGCCTGGCGCGTACTCAGAGCCGCGCATCCCCACCTGGATCGAGTGTTGGACATCGAGGAGGCCTTCCTCCACCGCCCGTCGAAACGGGGTGCCGTGCGTGTACCTGACGCCCCAGTAGTTGTCCCACGTGTCGCAGTGCGCGTCGAGCTGCACCAGCGCGATCGGGCCGAGTGTCTTCGCCATGCCGCGCAGCTCGCCCAGCGTCACCGAGTGGTCGCCGCCGATACCGATCGGCACGGTGCCATGCGACGCGAGCTCGGCGTATCGCGCCGCGATCAGGCTGTAGGTGGTCTGGATGTCGCCGGGGATCGCCGGCACGTCGCCGGAGTCGACCACGTTGATGCGGTCGAACGCCTTGATGTTGTGGAACTGGTTCGACGGCCGGAGCAGCACTGAGATGTCGCGGACCGCGGACGGCCCGAAGCGTTGACCAGGCCGGAAGCTCGCGGCGGTGTCGAACGGGATGCCAACGATCGCCACGTCCGCCAGTTCGTCGGCCGCCGGCGCGGGCAGCCGCATGAACGATCGGATGCCCGTGAACCGCGGGTTCTGCGTCGCGTCGGGGAGCGAGGATCCGGTCATCGGGAGTGATTATGATCGCGGGACGCCGCTCAGCAGGGAGGAGGAAGAGGTCGCGATGGGGACAGGCCGAGGCGTTGCCGTGGTCGCGGGTTGTTCCGGGACTGTCGCCCGTGCGATCGTGTCGCGGCTCCAGGCTGAGCAGTTCCTGGTCGCCGGGCTCGACGGCGAGCAACCCGCCGGCGATCTCGCGCTCCGCGTCGACCTGACCGATCGCGCTGACACGGTCAATGCCGTTCTGCGTGTGACGAACGAGCTCGGCCCGATCACGGTGCTGGTCACGGCGCCATCGCTCCACGACGCCGCTCCATTCGGAGAGATGAGCCGCGATCGATGGCTGCGTCTCCTGTCCGCGCATCTTGGTTTGACGACCAGCGCGTGCGCAGCTGTGGTTCCCGGGATGGCGCGCGCCGGCACGGGAACCGTGATCACCCTCTCGTCCTGGCTGGCGCTGGCCGGCATCCCCGGCGAGTCGTACCAGGCCTCCGCGACGGGCAGCATTCTGGCTTTCACCAAGAGCTTCGCGCTGGAGGTCGCTCGCAGAGGCGTGCGCGTGAACTGCATCGCAGTCGGCCCTCTCGAACCCGGACCCGGCGCGGCCGTACCGATCCAGCCGAGCGACGTAGCCGCCACCGTCATGTTTCTCATCGACGACGGAGGTTTCTTCGTCGGCCAGGTGCTCACGCCGGCGGGCGGTGCGGTGCTTTAGATGAGACCACTCGATGGTGTCGTCTGCCTCGTCACAGGTGCAGCGCAGGGCATAGGTAAAGGGATCGTGAAGCGCATGGCGCAGGAGGGCGCGCGCGTCGCGGTCAACGCGCGAGTCGACGATCAACGGCTCCGAGCAGTCGTGGATGACATGGGCGGGTTTCCGGCACCCGCCGACATTGCGTCTCCCGCCGCTGTTCGCCGCATGGTCGCCGAGGTGGAGGCGGCGCTCGGTCCCATCGAGGTGCTCGTTTGCAACGCGGCCCGCATGACGATGAAGCCGTTTCTGGAACAGGACGAAAAGCAATGGTGGGAGCAGGTCGACATCAACCTCACCGGCCACATGGACGTTGTCGCCGCGGTGGTGCCCGGAATGCGCCGCCTCGGCCGCGGCCGGATCGTCCTGTTCAGCTCGCTGTGGGGACCGATCGGATGGGAGAACGCCAGTGGATACGCGGCCTCGAAATCCGCGCTCATCTCGTTCGGGCGATCGCTCGCCCGCGAGCTGGCCCCGGAGCGCATTTACGTGTCGATCGTGGCCCCTGGGATCATCGACACGCCGCAGCTGCAGGTCGACGCTGATGACGCCGGTGTGTCGCTCGAGGAGATGCATCGGATCTACGCCAAGAACATCCCCGCGGGCCGGATCGGCACTCCGGACGATGTCGCGCGCGCTGTGGTGTTCCTCTCGACCGAGACCGCCCGAGCGTTCGCCGGCCAGACAATCCATCCGAACGGCGGCGAGATCCGCGGCTCGATGTGAGCCGCTATTGACAGTGCGGATGGCCGGGATGAGAATGGCCCTTCCACCGGGGATCGGTTCGTTAAGGGGAGGCGACGACTGATGCGCTTGTTTGATTTCCTTGCCGTGATCGGCGGAGGCCTGTCGTGAGGGGCGACATGGCTGATTACGAGGACGCGCACATAGCTGAGATGGGCTACAAGCCCGAGCTGCGACGCGAGTTCGGCTTCTTCCACGCGTTCGCCATCAGCTTCGCCGACACATCGCTCATCGTTGCTTTCTACGGCGTGTTCGCGATCGCCCTCGGGGCCGCGGGACCGACCTTTTTCTGGGGCCTCCTGGTCGTGCTCGCAGGCCAGTTCATGGTTTCGCTGATCCTCGCCGAGGTCGCCAGCAGCTGGCCCCTGGAGGGCGGCGTATATCAATGGACGCGCAAACAGACGGGCGCGAGAGCGGGCTGGTTCGCGGCGTGGGCCTACTGGTGGACGATGGTGTTTGCGGGGACGACCTGCGCTTACGCGGCGTCCAGCTTCATCCTGCCCGGCATCGGCATCAACGCCGACAAGTTGACCACGATCTACTTGGCCATCGCGGTCGTGCTCGTGGGGCTGGCGATCAATGCCATCGCCCAGTCGATTCTCAAGGTTTTCGTCAGCCTCTTCCTCATCGCCGAGCTCACCACCACGGTGCTGCTGGCGATCGTCCTGTTCTTCTTCTTTCGAGTCCACGGATTCGACACGCTCACGCAGACGTACAGCACGGACGGCGGCTTCAACTGGCTGTGGATGGGCTGGTTTGGCGCGATCGCTTTCATGGGGTGGACCTTCCTGGGGTTCGACGCGGCGGGCGCGATCGCCGAAGAGGTGCACGACCCGGCGCGCAACGTGCCCAAGGCGATCGTCTGGGTCATGGTCAGCATCGGCCTGCTCACCGTCTTCGTCACGCTGGCCTCGATCCTCGCCATCCCCGACATCAAGGCCGCGATGACCGGCAACATCGCCGACCCGGTGATCCAGACCGTCACATATCACTTCGGCAGCGGGTTCGACAAGCCCGTCCTGCTCCTGATCGCAATGGGATTCATCGGGAGCATGGTCGCCCTCCACACAGCCGGCTCCCGGACGCTCTACGCGATGGGACGAGACAGGACGATCCCGGGCGCGAACTTCTTCACCAGGTTGTCGGCGGGCCGCAAGCTGCCCGTGGTCGCGCTGTGCACCATCGCGGGCGTCTCCATCGTGATCCTGCTGGTCAACATCGGCGCGTCGCAGGTGTTCACCACCCTGCTCAGCGTCGCTGTCGTCGGGTTCTTCATCTCATACGGCTTCGTGATCGTGTCCCAGCTCATCCTGCAGTTCCGCGGCAAGCATGTCGCCGGGCCGTTCACGCTCGGCAAGGCGAGCATGGCGGTGACCCTCGTCGCGGCGATCTGGACCGTGTTCGAGCTCGTGAACGTGTGGTGGCCGCGCAGCCCGTCACTCCCGTGGTACCAGAACTACGGCGTCATCGTGGTCACCGTCGCCCTCGCGGTGCTCGGGATCATCGCGTACATGCTGGCGCCGCGCCACGAGATGAGCGGGCACACGCCGTCAAGCCTGATCGAGGCCGCTTCCGCGGCAGGCGCCCCGACCGAGTAACGAAGGCACCACCCTGGCGCGAAAGCTGGAGGGGCGCACCGCCCTAATCACCGGAGGGAGCCGTGGCATCGGCGCGGCGATCGCGAAAGCGTTCGCCCGTGAGGGTGCGCGCGTCGCTTTCACCTACCGGGCTAGGTCTGCCTCGGCGCGTGAGGTGGTGGCTGAGATTCAAGCTGCCGGCGGCGAGGCGTTCGCCATCCAGGCCGACGCGGCCGACGTCGCCGACGCCAAACGGGCGGTCGACGAGACGGTGGGCCGCTACCAGCACATCAACATCCTGGTCAACAACGCGGGGGCGATCGGGCGGGAGTTCACGGTGCGCGACATGCCGGTCGAGGAGTGGGACCGGCTGATCGGCACTGACCTCCGCGGCGTGTTCCTGGCGACCAAATTCGCCCTGCCATACATCCCAACCGACCCGGTGGGCAAGATCATCAACATCAGCTCAGAGCTCGCGCGCAAGGGCCGCCCGACCCAGGCGCACTACTGCGCGGCCAAGGCGGGGATCGAAGGCTTCACGCGAGCGCTGCAGCTCGAGGTGGGACCGGGAATATGCGTGAACAGCCTGGCTCCCGGCCCGATCGCGACCGACCTGATCCTGGCCGACATGTCCCCGGAATGGATCAAAAAGGAGACCGAGATCCTGGCCGAGCGCCTCGGCACCGTCGACGAGATCGCCGCGCCGGCGGTGCTGCTGGCCTCGGACGACGGGAACTTCTTCCTGGGCCAATTCATCAGCCCCAACGGAGGCGCCGTCTTCACGTAGGCGCCGTCGCGGCTAGCCGGTGGGCTTTCCTTTCTCGATCAGGTCGAGCATGGCCTTGCGAGGCGGGCTGAAGACGTCCAGCTGATACGCCTTCGCCGAGAGCGACCGCGCCGAGTGTGCGACCCAGGCCGGGATCAGCGCCGCATCGCCGACCCGCATGATTCGACGCTCGCCGTCCATCTCCAGCTCGATCTCGCCTTCCAGCACGACAAATACCTGCTCCTCGACGTGGGAGTGGAGCGGGGCGACGGAGTTGGGCTCGTACCTGACGAAGCTCGCCAGCAGGTTCGTGCCGACCAGCGGTCTCGACGTCACGCCGGGAGCGAGCTCGAGCTGGGGCTCGAGCTTCTCGATCGACGCAAACGATCCGGGCTCGATCGCGTGGCCCGTCGGAGCCTCAAAGTATCGAACGCCATCCTGGGTCACGGCATCACCTCCCGCTAACTGGCCGCCGGCGACTACAAACGTATGCCAGAATCGCGCGATCGTGGTGTTCGAGGGGCGGCTGGTGGTGTTGCCCGGCGGGGGCAAGCCTGTAAAAGGTCTCTCCGGAGACCCGACGGTTGCGCTGGCGGGCGGCGAGGAGACCGCAGGCACGGTGGCCGTCTACGAGCAGGTGACGGCGGCCGGGTCAGGACCGCCCCTCCACATCCATCACGAGTGCGCCGAGATGTTCTATGTCCTGGAGGGCGAACTGACGCTGCGCATCGGCTCTGACGTGGTCAGGGCGCCCGCGGGCACTTTTGCTTTCGTCCCTCAGGGCGTCACTCACACGTATACCAACCTTGGGACCGTGCCGGCCAGGTTGCTCTACTGGTTCAGCCCCGCGGCCCGAATGACGAGCTACTTCACCCAGCTCGGCAAGCTGCCGCCAGGGCCGCCCAACCGCGACGCGGTCGACGCAATCGCCCGCGAACACGGCGTGTCGATCCTATGGGAGGGCCTCGATACCTCGACCTGATTACGGCGTCGATTACGGGAGGCTGGGGGGTACAGTGAGCTGAGCAGCCTTCCGCGGCAGGTCACCTTGACGACCTGCCCTTCACTTGGCCCTTTCTTTCTCTGACCAAGCGATTCCTGCAGAGAAAGCCGGGGGACTCGACTCGATGAAGCAGAGCTACATCACCGATCGCGCGCCGTTTGCCGCGCGCATCGTCAAGCGCAACGCCCACGAACCGCCGATGACGGAGGAGTTCTGGCGGACGGTCGGCCGCGGCAGCCTGATCCTCGAGTATCCGCTGGTCATCGGAGGTGGTGGTTCGGAGCGCCGCCGGGTGGACGGTCTGATCGTTCTCGACGGCCAGTGCCACGTGGGCACGCCGGCGGACGCCTGCGACCTGAACGGCCGATCGGTGATGGTCGTGCAGACGGTCGCCGGCCGCACCGACGCTGCGCACGTCGGCCAGGCGCTCCTCTCCCAGTGGCTGCTCCGCCAGCGCTTCCCGGGTATCGGGACGATCGAATCTGTTCTGGTCACCGCATCGCCAGAGCCCTTCCTGACCGCGATGCTGCTGCATCACGGCATCCGCGAGGTGACGATCGACGGCCCGTCGCCGGTCATGTCGCGAACCCACCTGACCGGGGTGCCCGAAACGGAGCTCGACCACATCCACGAAGAGATGGGCGGAGAGATGCTGATCGGCGTGCAGCTGCGCGCCGCCGAGCTCTGCATCCTGACGGCATCCGCTGTGATCCTGGCCGGCGAACGGAAGAAGCGAACGGTCGTCGGCCGCGGCGGGTCTGCGGAATACCTCATCAAGGACTCCGTGGCTACAGCGATCGTCAGCACCCCCGACAGGCTCGGCATGTACGTGGCCGGGTTCGCCATCGTGGCCCGTGAGCTTCTGCTGGCGGCGGGGGCGGCCGACGCCAGTGCCATCGCGCTGGTCGGCACCGACGACAGGGCCATCCGCGAGGCCCTGAGCCACTTTCCGGGCGTGACCGCCCGGCTGGTGGCCAAGGCCGCGTAGGCGGCGTTCAAGTGCCGGCAGCGCGGGCCTGACCCCCCGCCCGACCCGAGTTCAGGCGGAAGGACAGGAATCCGGCGCATTTCCCGTTAGCCATCTCGTATTGCGCCCAATTGTCGAGTTCACTGGGGTGACTCGAGCGTACGGCCCAAGGCTCGCGCTCGATGATGTCTGCCTGGCCCTGGACCCGGGAGAGCTGAGCTTTCTCGTCGGTCCCAGCGGCGCGGGCAAGACGACCCTGCTCAAGCTGATCAACCGCGAGATCCGCCCCAGCCGCGGGGAGGTCTGGGTCGACGGCATGGCCGCGCACTCGCTGCAAGCCTCCCGGGTCGCCGACCTGCGCCGCCGCGTCGGCGTCGTCTTCCAGGACTACAAGCTTTTGCCGCGCCTGACCGCGCGGGAGAACGTCGCCTTCGCCCTGCAGGTCGGCGACCTGCGGGTCTCCGACGACGAAGCGAATGACCGCGCCCTCGACGCCCTCGAGGCGGTCGGCCTCGGGGACCGGGGCGACGCCTTCCCGAACCAGCTCTCGGGTGGCCAGCAGCAGCGTGTCGCCGTGGCGCGCGCCGTCATCGCCAAGCCGCCGCTGCTGATCGCCGACGAGCCGACAGGCAACCTCGACATGGAGACGGCCTGGGAGATGATGGACCTCTTCGAGGACATCGCCGCCTGGGGCATCACGGTGCTGATCGCGACCCATAACGTCGAGATCGTGAGGCGCCTGCAGCGTAGGGTCCTCACCCTGGTGCACGGCCGCCTCGTACGCGACCAGCCTGCCGGCCAGACGGGGAGGATGGCGTGGCTGGCGTCTTCGTAGAGGGTCACTTCCCGCGCCGCCGGATGGCGCAGATCATCGCCGCGAATATCGTGCGTTACGTCTTCGGCGGCGCCGCTCGAAGCTGGCTGCGCAACATCTCGAGCACCGCGCCGGCGCTCGGCTCGATGACGCTGCTCCTCCTGCTGACCGGCCTCGTCGGCCTGGCGGGCTTCGCGCTCAACAACCTCGAACAGGTCGAGGCGAGCCAGGCTTCGCTGCTCCATGTCTACATGCGGGACGACGCCACCGCGGGCCAGGTGGACGCGCTGTGGACCCGGCTCTACGCCGACTCGCGCGTCGCACGGGTCACCTACACGTCGAAGGCCGACGCCATGAAGCGCGCCCAGACCATACCCGGCCTGCCCCAGCTCGCCGGCGCCAGCGACAGCAACCCGTTCCCGGCGAGCCTCGACGTTCAGGTGAAGAGCATCGCCGACGTCGCGGCGATCAACGCGGTGGTGAGCAGCGACGTGGCGGTCGACGCGGCCAACCCGACGTCCTATGACCAGGGCGCCTATCAGCGGATCCAGACCGTGCTGTTCGGCCTGGCGGTGGCCGGCAGTGTCTTCCTGGCGCTCCTTGGTTTTGTCGCTGTCATGGTCACGGTCAACAGCATTCGCGCCGCGATCCTCGCCCGGCGGGACGAGATCAGGATCATGCAGCTGGTGGGAGCGCCGCGCTGGATGGTGCGCGGCCCGTTCGTGGTCGAGGGCGCCATCACCGGGGCGTTGGCGGGCATCGTGGCGGGCCTGGTCACTTTCGGTTTGGTCCTGATCGGCATCCGGGCGGGCTCAGCATCGTTCGCCCAGTTCGCCCCGGGCGTGACTGTCACGGTCGCGGCGATTGGCGCGGCGATGGTGTTCGCGGCCGGGCTCGGGCTCGGATCCGGCTCCTCCCTGCTCAGCTTGCGCAGGCACATGGAGTCGTGAGGCGCCTCGTCCTCGCCGTCTCGGTCGCCCTGCTGGCCGTGGTGAGCGCCCAGGGCAGCGTTGCGGCCGACAGCAATCCGACCGACCCGCTGCTGCAGCAGCAGGCGGTGATCGACCAGGTGCGAACCCAGCTCGGCAGCAACCTGGCGGACGCCCTGGCGGCCCAGGAGCAGCTGCGTCAGTCATTGGCGGACAACGCCACCCAGCAGGCGACGGTCCAGGGGCAGATCGCCGACGTTCAGGCCAAGATCGCCGTCCTGGACGCGCAGATCGCGGCCGCGCAGGAGCGCGAGGCATTCCTCGCCAGGCGCATCGACGCCGAGCGAGCTCAGCTCCAGCAGCTCGCGCGCACCATGTACGTGGCGCCCACTTCGGTGCTGGTCGTCCTCGGTGAGGCGCGCAGCCTGAGCGACCTGCTCACCAGGGCCTCTGACCTGAACGCTGCCGGCGAGCGGGCGGCGGTGATCAAGAGATCTCTGACCAGTGACCTTGCCGAGCAGAAGGCGCAGAGGATTCTCGAGCAGAATGCGCGCGCGGAGCAGGTCATCCAGAAGCAGAAGCTCGACGCGGAGCTGGCGCAGCTGAAGGCCTTGCAGACACAGCAGGAGCAGTCGATGGCCGACCTCGACACCAAGATCGCTGAGACTCGCTACGAGCTGTGGGCGCTGAGTGGGCAGTCCCCCGCGCTCGCGCAGAAGGTGGTCGACCTGCTCACGCAGCAGGAGGATGCCGTCATCGCCGCGGCCATGCAGTCGGTGTGGACGCAGGTGCAGCTGTGGTCGCAGTCGAACAACGTCGGGGCGATTGCCCCCAGCGCAGGCCACTCGACCCAGTACAGGTTCATCTGGCCGTCCCCGCTGGCCCAGATCTCACAGCCGTTCGGGCCTAGCCAGCTCGCTCTGGAGCCCCCCTTCGGCGCCTATCCGCACTTCCACACTGGGATTGACCTCGTCGCCCCGTTCGCATCGCCTATCTCTGCCGCCGACGACGGTGTCGTCGCCCTGGTTGGCAGCAGCAGCACCGGGTATGGGATCTACGTCGTCATCGCTCATTCAGGCGGGCTCGACACGCTGTACGGCCATCTCTCGGCAGCCCTGGTCGCGGTCGGCCAGACGGTGGTGCAGGGCCAGCCGGTCGGATTGGAGGGATCGACCGGGAACTCGACAGGCCCGCATCTGCACTTCGAGCTGCGCATCAACCAGCGCCCCGTCGACCCGACGCTGTATCTGCCTCCGGGACCGCCCTCAGGCTTCAAAGGCTAGCCACTCCACCGCTCGATACCTGTGGCATTGTTCGGGCGTGGGCGCCACGGGCGACACCCTTGCTCTGCTCAGCAGGACGCGGCTATTCGCCGGGTTTACACCGAGCCAGCTGGAGCCGCTGCTCTCCCAGTTCCGGAACCGGCGGTTTGCGGCCGGCTCCTTCATCTTCCAGGAGGGCGATCCCGGTGATCGCCTCCACCTGGTCACCAGCGGGGAGGTGAAGATCTCCCGCACCACCGAGGCGGGGGGCGAGGCAGTCTTCGCGGTCCTCGGTCCGGGAGAGCTGTTCGGTGAGCTCGCCGTCCTCCAGGAGGACGCGCTGCGAAGCGCCGATGCCCAGGCGCTCGTCGAAACCGAATGCCTGGTCATACAGAGGAGCGTCATGGTCTCCTTCCTGCAGGCGCACCCGGCCGCGATGTGGCGCGTGATCACCGTGCTCAGCGACTACATCCGGCGCAAGGACGAGTCATTTGCCGACCTCGCGTTCCACGACATCCCCGGCCGGGTCGCGCGCAAGCTGCTGGAGCTGGCGGCCGCGCGGGGAGCGGCAGAGGACTCGGGAACGGAAGTCTCAGTGCCCCTTTCCCAGCGCAATCTCGCGGGCCTGGTCGGGGCCAGCCGCGAGAACGTGAATCGGGCCCTCAGCCGTTTCGCCTCGCTCGGCTTGATCAGGCTCGACAGGGGTCGCATCACGATCCTTCGCGCGGAAGACCTTCGCCGCCGCGGCTTCTAGCGGCGACCTCCGCGACGCCCGCGCTGGTTCAGCCGGTTGTGTCGAACGTCACCCGCGAAGTGTGCCGGCCGGCATAGGAGACCAAAACGACGGCCCCTACGCTCCATTCGACCCGGCCAACAAATTCAAGCGAGGAGCGTGAAATGGAAGTCAGAAGGACATACGAGACGGGGGCGAAGAGCTCCAAGATCTGGATCGCGGTCGCCGCATTGTTTGCGGTCGCGGCCCTCGGCGTGGCGGGTGCATTTCTCGCCAGGGGCATGGGCGCAGCGAGCGCGCCCGCGTACGTGAAGTCCGTCACGACCGACGTGCAGGCTCCTGACGCACGGGAGCGGAACGCCGCCTTCTGGCAGCTTCACACCGAATCCCAGTTTCCTCCCGCGCAGCGAGATCCCAACGCGCACGCGACCGTCCCGGCCGCCGACCAGGGCCTCCAGAAGCCCATCCGGACCGGAGCTCAGGACCGCTAGATCGTCGTCGCCGACCGTGGCGAGAGGGACTCTCCCCAGGTCCCTCTTGCCCTTCGGCGTGCCTAGCCCCGAACCGCCTTCTCGATCACGTCGGCCGCCCGGATGTCGCCTCCCTCGGCGCGCTCGCGCAACCTTTCCGCGACCTTCAGCTTCGTTTCCTTCGTGCCGGCAGGCCCAGTCTTGAACTTGACGTGGCTCTTCACGACCCGCAGCTGCATCGTCGCCAGGCGCTTCAGGCGGGCGCCGTAGAAATCACCCACCTGGATCGGCTCGTATGAGGCCTTTGGCTCATACGACGCCACGAGCCTGCTGAGCGCTCCGGCCACGTCAGTCGGCTCAGTCGACACCTTCTCGACGTCGCATTCGAAAGCCACGGCTCGGAAGTGGAGAGTGGCGCGGCCGGCGTCAACCTCATCGACCCAGCTGTGCGGCGACCAGGCCAGGAAGTCGGAGATGAAGAAGGTCACGCGCGGCGTTCTCTGCACCGCCTCGAATGTCGGGTCGGCCTGCACGCAGTGGAGCTCGATCATGTCGCCGCTCTTCACGAACGGAAGGATGCTCACCTGCGGGTAGCCGCCTTCCGCGCAGGCGATCAGCGTGCCGTGGCGCATCTCAGCCACGAAGCGCTCGGCGGCGGCGAGGTCGGGTGGATAGTTGGAGCTGGCAAACACGCCGCTCAGTGTGCCACTCGCGTCACTCCAACCCGGACTTGCACAGCGGCCAATCGACGGATTCCGTGAACGGACTCGGTGCATAGCCGAGGCCGAGAAACGCCGGCCAGGCGCCCTCGCTGACGAGGAGGCGGGGGCAAGCGCCGAAGGCTGCAGCCGGGAATGCAAGCGAGGTGTCGAAAGTTTCGCCGGGGCCCAACACCCGTTCCAGTTTCGGCTGACGGCCGCCGATCCGGAGCTCCGAGCCCTCGATGAGCCATGCCTGTGGATGGTCAGGGCGCTGAACGGCTGACCTGGCGTCGCTCCTCACGCGCATGCCTACCGTCACCTCGTCCGGCGCCGCCGCGTACGAGGTGGGGGTGACGCACCATTCGGCAAAACAGAACTCTTGCTGGTAGGCAAGATGATGGACCGCGCTCGCTGAAAACCAGAGCGTGGCGACACCACCCAGGAACATGACCACGACTGCAACGGCGAGGAGCGGCCAGGCGCGCGAGCGACTCACGACGCCGAGGTTAAGTCGCCAAGCCGGTCAATATCACCATTCGCACGTGACCTCTGAGCTCGAAGACCGCACGATCCTGTCGAGGCGCGACCTGGGTGCCATCGCGGCCGCGTTTCTGCTCATCGGCGTGGTCGCGTCGTCATACGGGCCGCTCCTGCTGTTCCTCTCCCATCGCTTCGAGGTCAGCCTCCCCATCGCCGGCGCCGTGCTGAGCGCTCATTTCGCGGGCGCGCTTGCCGGCGTGCTCGGGTCGGTCTACGCGATGGAGCGGTATCCGAACCGTCACGTCGTGGCTGCCGGGCTGGCCTCCGTGGCGCTCGGCTGCACCCTGGTTGCGGTCGCGCCGGCGTGGCCGGCCTTGCTGGGCGGCGTATTCCTGGTCGGGATCGGTTTCGGCGTGCTGGACATCGGCCTGAACCAGATCGTCGCGCACAGCGCCGGTGCCAGGCGATCGGCAGTCCTCAACATGCTGAACGGCTCGTTCGGCGCCGGCGCGGTGCTTGGTCCCATCCTGGTCACGCTTCTGGGCGAGCACCACTTCGCTCTGCTTTTCGGGGGCGTGGCAATCTTGACCCTGGCACTTCTCCCTCAGGGAATCCGAATCCCGGGCCGGATGCCGGTCAGATCCACGGCGAATGCGCGACCGCCCAGCGGCCTGATTCCTCTCTTCGTGATCGCGTTCGGGCTGTATGTCGGCACCGAAGCCGGCGTCGGCGGATGGTCGACCTCCCATCTCGTCTTCACCGGCCTGTCGCCCGGCACCGCGGCTGCCTTCACGTCTGGTTTCTGGCTCGCGATGGCGGTCGGACGGCTGCTCGCCGGGTTGATTCCATCACGTGTCCCCGAGCCGGTGATCGTCATCACGGCCTCAGTCCTCGGCGCAATCGCCCTGCTGGTCGCGGCGTTCGGACGGCCGGCGCCGGTCGCCTACGTCGTCACAGGCCTGGTCATCGCCCCCATCTTTCCCACCGCCATCGTCTGGCTGGCCAGGCGCCTGCCTGACGACGCGCGGGCCACATCGTGGCTGTTTCCGGGCGCCATGGTCGGGGGGGCGCTGATCCCGGCGGCGATCGGGTTCGTGATCGCCCGAGTCGGCCTGGGCGGCGCTCCGGTGGTCCTGTCAGTGGTCGCGTTCGGCACCTTTTTTGCCTTCCTGATCGCGAGACGGGTGGCCACGGCGCAACCCAACCCCTGACGCGGGAGAACGAAGGATGGCGTTTACACGCGCCTGATCGGCCTAGAATTTCGCGCAGTGAGAGCACCCGCGAGCGTCCATGACGTCGCGGGAGATCTCTAGCCCGGCTCCCCCCCGGCTCCCTGCCCCTTGTGGGGGCCTGCTGGATCACCTCCCGATCCCAACGTTGATTCGCCGCGCCCTCGTGCCGGCGGGAGGAGATCGTTCAGGTGTCGATCCGTTCCAGGGACCCAGGCTTTGTCTACCTCGTCCTGAGCGCAGGCTCGTCGCTTGCGTTCAGCACCGTCGCCACGACCAACCTCGTCTACCAGGTCGAGGTGGCGCACCTCGATCCGCTTCGCCTGCTGCTCGTCGGCTCCGTGCTCGAGCTCACCTGCCTCGTGTTCCAGGTCCCGACCGGCCTGCTCGCCGATGCCTTCAGCCGCCGCTGGGCCGTCGGCGCCGGCTACGCCCTGGTGGGCGCCGGATTCATTCTCGAAGGCCTGGTCCCGCACTTTGCCGCGATCGCCCTCGCGCAGGTCGTTTGGGGCGTCGGCATCACCCTCTCGGACGGCGCCGACGACGCCTGGATCACCGATGAGGTGGGCCAGGAGGCGGCGGGGCGCCTGTTCCTGCGCGGATCCCAGCTCGGCCAGGTCGCAAGCCTGCTCGGGATCCTCGTCGCGGTCGGCCTCGCGTCCGTTCGCCTGAACCTTCCCATCGTTGCCGGGGGCGCCGGCTTCCTGCTGCTCGCCGGCTACCTCGCCGCCGCGATGACGGAGGACGGCTTTCGCGCGATTCCGCGAGAATCCGGCGGCCTCGCGCGGATGGCCACCGGCGTCAGGTCATCGATTGGCGCCATCAAAGGCCGGCCGCTGTTGGTCACCATCCTCGCGATCACCATGCTCTGGGGCCTGTCAGGAGAAGGCGTCGACCGGCTCTACCAGGTGCACTTCATCAAGGACATCGGGCTGCCGAGCTTGGGCGGCCTTTCGCCGGTCCTCTGGTTCGGCGTCATCAGCGGCGGCTCCGCGCTGATCGGCATCGGCGCGACCCAACTCATCCGCCGCCGCCTCGACCTGTCCGATCACAAAGCGGTCACGCGATCGCTCTTCGCGTTCAGCGCCTTGCGCGCGGTGCTGGTGGCGGGTTTCGCGCTCGCGATCAATCTTGGCGTCGCCGTCGCGTTCATCTGGCTGGCCGCCGTCTTGCGGCAGGTGTTCTACCCGGTGCAGCGCGCGTGGCTGAATCACTCGCTGGACTCCGCCAACCGCGCGACGCTGTTCTCGGTCGACGGTCAGGCGGACGCGCTCGGCCAGATCGTCGGCGGGCCAATCATCGGCTTGGTGGCAACCGGAGTGTCGATCCGCGCCGCGCTGCTGGCAAGCGGTGTTCTGCTCGGAGTCGTGCTGCCCCTTTTCGTCAGGGCCTTCGGCCAGACTACCGGGCGCCTCGCCACGCCTCGAGAAACTTGACACGTGAGCCGACTTTCAAAACGGAGTTGGAGTAGATCCGGGCTGCCAGCGCATTCATACCGGCGATGGCCGCCACTGTCAGCACGACCGCCACGACCACCTGCCAGGCCTGCGCATCCCCGGTGGCCATACGCGCGGGCATCAATATCGGCGCGAAGGGAGGGATCACCGAAAGCACTATCGCGAGTGGATTGTCCTGGTTGGACAGGACCCAGAAGAAGGCGAGATAGGTGGCGACGATCAGCATCGTTATCGGCGATGTCACCGCGGCAAGGTCCTCCTGACGCGATACGAGCGAGCCGCCCGCGGCATAGATCAGCGCGAAGAAGACGAAGCCGAGCACGAACCACAGAAGGCCGCCGAGAACGGCCGGGATCCCGACGGACGGCACGTCAATGACATGCGTTTGCGTCCCCGCGATAAGCGCGACCGCGCCCAGGAGCAGCAGCTGCAGGAATCCCATCAGTCCGATTCCGACCACCTTGCCGAGCAGCACCTGCCGCGGCCGCACTGTCGAGAGAAGGATCTCGATGATGCGGTTGGCCTTCTCCTCGACCACGCCCGCCGCGACGATCTGCCCGTAGATCAGGAGCGCGACGTAAAGGAGCGCCGCCACGAAGATGCCGACCACGGTGCGCTGCGTCCGCATCGCCGCTTGGGGGTCGAGCAGGTTGAGATGGATGGTTGCGCTGGCCACCTTGGCGTCGATGGCGGCCGGGTTACCGCCGCTGGCGGTGATCGCCTGGTTGAGTGCGGCCTGCTGGACGAGTCCTGTCAGGGTGGCGCCCACCGTAGGGTCCAGCGAGTCCTTGACGTCGACCTGCGGGCCGCTGGGGTCTCCGCTCACCAGGGCGTCCAGATCGCCGCTGCGAACCTGCGCCTGACCGGCCGACACGGAATTGACGTTCGAGGCGTCGATCTTCGTTCCCTGCGCGCCAGCGGCTGCTTGCAGCGGCCGCGCCAGCGCGGTGGCCGCTCCCGTGAAACCAATTTTGACTGTCGCGGTTGATCGGTTGAGCACGACCGCCTGCAGGACGATATAGCCGGCGAGCAGGAGCATCAGCAGGACGGTCCCGATCAGGAAGATGCGACTCCGCACCCGTGTGATGAATTCGCGGCGAGCGATCAGATAGAAGGTGCGAAGCGCCTCCTGGCCGGCGCCGGGCACGTCAGGCAGGCGTGGCAACCCTGGACTCGCTCATCGCTTCGCGGAACACGTCAAGCAGGCTCGGCAGGTCTCGGCGGAACTCGCGAACCGGTCCCGTCGCCAGTGCGGCCTGAAGAAGTGCCTGGTCGTCTCCTGATGGCTCGAGCTGAACCAGGACCCGAGACCCCTCCGTCCGCGCCACCGTCGCGCCCGCCACGTGTGTCGCCCAGCCGGAGGGCGCAGCAGGCGCGTCCACCCAGATGCGCTCGGGGCCATGGCCGCGGAGCTCGTCGATTGTCCCGCTGGCGATCAGGTGCCCGCGCTGGATGATGCCGACGCGGTCGCAGATGCGCTCGACGAGGTCCAGCTGGTGGCTCGAGAAAATGACCGGTATCCCGGCGGCCGCGCGCTCGTGGAGCACTTCGCTCATCGAGTCAACCGCTTCCGGGTCGAGGCCGGCGAACGGCTCATCGAGGATCAGCATCAGCGGCTCGAACACCAGGGCAGCAGCCAGCTGGACCCGCTGCTGGTTGCCATGGCTCAGCTTCTGCACCTCGTCTTTGGTCCGTGCGCTGAGCCCGAAGCGGTCGAGCCACAGCTTGACGGCGGCCGTGGCCTGCGCCGCGCTGGCGCCATGCAGCTGGGCCAGGTAGCGGAGCTGCTCGCCGATCCGCATCTTCGGATACAAGCCGCGCTCCTCGGGCATGTAGCCGATCCGGCGGCGGACCTCGAAGTCGATCGGGGAGCCGTCCCACAGCACCTCTCCGCCGTCGGCGTCGAGGACGCCGAGAATGATCCGCATGGTCGTGGTTTTGCCCGCGCCGTTGCTGCCGACGAAGCCGAACACCTCGTCCGGGCGCACGTCAAGGGTGAGGTCGTTCACGGCGACGAGCGAGCCGTAGCGCTTGGAAATGCCTTGGATCTGGAGTCCCGTTCCGGGCACAGCCCGCAAGTATGAAGCGGGAGAGGGGAGCGGGCTCGTCAGCGAATACGAATGGTGCATGTCGGGGTGAGGATGCCGGCGGCAGGATCGAAGCCGAACTTCCAGCCGTAGTACGCCGACGCGAGCCGGTACGCGTTGCACTCAACCGCGCTCGGCGCGCCGCCGCTCAGGTCCTGACGCAATGCGGTGGCGACGTCGGTGTCTGCGGCAAAGATGCCAAGCCCCATCACGCTGAGCTGCTTGCCTGCGTAGTACCTCCACGCCAGCCGGTTGAGGTTGCCTCCGGCGCAGAAGAGTGGAGAGGCGTTCCCGGCGCCGTCGTATGAGAGCGACGCGGAGCAAAGCCCCGACACGGAAGGACCAGACGCCGGAGGCAGTACCTCGGGCGCGGCTGGGTTGTGACCCATCGTGGCGGCGGCCAGGATCACGGCGCCCAGGATGATCACAGCTGCGCCGATCACCACGCGACTCGCGTTCAAATCGTGATCACGCATGAGCCTTCGTGCGCCATTGCCAGAGGCGGATGCGCCGGTCTACCAGAAAGTCCCCAGGACCCTGCCCACCACCTCAGCGCGCGCGATCATCGGCGAATAGGGTAGACGCTCTCAGCGGGCACCTCGACGTCGGGGACGAGCTCCTCTCCATAATGGTTTCGAGATGCCGGAGCTATCCGATTTTCGGCTTGGCGCGGACGTCCAGGCCAGCGACGGCAGCAAGGCCGGCGTCCTGGCGAGCGTGCTCGTTCAGCAGGACGGTTTCGATCCCACAGCCCTGGTGGTCAAGGACGATCGCTCGCTGGTGAGCCGCCTTGTCGCCGCCGAAAAGCTCTTCGTCACGGACGAGGTGGTGGTGCCGATCTCCGCGGTCGAGTCGGCGACCAACGACGTGATCAGGCTCTCCCTGTCGGCGCAGGAGATTCGCGACCAGCAGCCCTACCTGAGCTACCGCTTCAGACCCCTGACTTCGGGCGAAGCCGTGCTCGAGGAGGCCGAGATGCTCGGTGGCGCGCTGGGACTCCCGCCACAGGAGGAGGTCGCCAACAAGCCGAGCACCACCATCGAGATCGACGACGACGAGAACGTCATGCTGGGCAACTCCGGACAGCGGCTCGGCAGGGTCCAGGCCCTTCTCTACGACAAAGAAGAGCTGATCGGCGTTGTGATCACGCCCGATGGGTTCTTCAAGAACGACGTCGTGCTGCCGATCCGCTTCATCTCGCGCGCGGACGACCTGGCGCTGTTCGCGGACCTCGACCGGTCCGACATCGAAA
>DASXBJ010000046.1:0-2711 GCA_036491755.1 Candidatus Dormiibacterota bacterium | reverse complement strand
CAAGCTCATCCCGAACCGCGGCGCGTGGCTCGAGATCGAGACCTCGGCCAAGGACCTGCTCACGGTGAAGATCGACCGCAAGCGCAAGGTGCCCGTCACAGTCCTGCTCAAGGCCCTCGAGCTGCCGCAGCTGAAAGGCACTGAGAACGATCGCGAGGCGCAGAAGCGCGCCCTGATGGAGATGTTCGCCGACGTCGATAACAACCCCGAGCACCACTACATGGAGTCGACGCTCGACAAGGACACCACGACCAAGACCGAAGACGCTCTGCTCGAGCTGTACCGCCGCGTCCGACCGGGCGACCCCCCGTCCGTCGACAACGCGCGCAACCTTCTGCAGAGCCTGTTCTTCAACCCACGCCGATTCGATCTGGGCCGCGTCGGCCGCTACAAGGTCGACAAGCGCCTGGGCCGCGACGAGGAGGACATCCTCGAGCGCGTCCGCCAGCGCGAGCTGCGCATTCTCGAGAAGGGCGACTTCATCGCCTTCCTGCGCAAGCTCATCGAGCTGAACAATGCGCCGCGAGAGAAGCAGATCCCCGACGACATCGACCATCTTGGCAACCGCCGGGTGCGGGCCGTTGGGGAGCTCCTGCAGAACCAGTTCCGCATGGGCCTCATCCGGATGGAGCGAATCATCAAAGAGCGCATGACGATCAGCGACCCTCACACGGTCACCTCGGCATCCCTGATCAACGCCCGCCCCGTGGTGGCCGCGATCAAGGAGTTCTTCGGCTCCAGCCAGCTGTCGCAGTTCATGGACCAGCACAACCCGCTGTCCGAATTGACCCACAAGCGCCGCCTTTCGGCCCTCGGGCCAGGCGGCCTGTCGCGCGAGCGGGCCGGTTTCGACGTCCGGGACGTCCACCACAGCCACTACGGCCGCATCTGCCCGATCGAGACCCCCGAGGGTCCGAACATCGGACTGATCGGCAACCTCGCCACCTACGCGAAGGTCAACGAGTTCGGTTTCGTGGAGACACCGTTCCGCCGCGTCTACAACAGGGTGTCGATCAACAACGACATCGCGGCCAAGCTCGAAGGACGCACGCTGCGCCGGCCCGCCCTCGACCCGAAGGGACACGAGGTGCTGCCGGCAGCCGAGGCGCTCGACGCGAAGGCCGTGCAGAAATTGATCAAGGCCGGCGTCGCCTCGATCGACATCGTGCCCTGGGTCTCCGAGGAGGTCGAGTACCTCTCGGCTGACGAGGAAGACATGTTCGGCATCGCCCAGGCGAACGCCGCCCTCACCTCTGAGGGCAGCTTCGCCGACGCGCGCGTGCCGGCCCGGGCCCGTGGCGACTTCAAGATCGAAGACGTCCAGAACATCCAGTACATGGACGTGTCGCCCAAACAGATCGTCTCGGTGGCGACGGCTCTGATCCCGTTCCTCGAGCACGACGACGCAGGCCGCGCCCTGATGGGCGCGAACATGCAGCGGCAGGCGGTGCCTCTGCTGGTGACGGACGCGCCGCTGGTCGGCACCGGCGTCGAGTACTACGCGGCCAAGGATTCAGGCGAGATGATCGTCGCGGACGTCGCCGGGACGGTCGTGGACGTCGCCAACCCGAAGGACCTCAAGACCGTGCACGCCACGCCTGTTTTCGAGATCGTGGTCAAGCCGGACGGGGGTGGCGCGGATCGCCACTACCCGCTGCAGAAGTTCGCCCGCTCCAACCAGGGCACATGCCTCAACCACAAGGTCAAGGTCAAAGCCGGTCAGCACGTCGAGAAGGGTGACGTGCTCGCCGACGGTCCGGCGATCGAGGACGGGGAGATGGCGCTCGGCCGCAACGTGCTGGTCGCGTTCATGCCCTGGGAGGGTTACAACTTCGAGGACGCCATCCTGCTCTCCGAGCGCGTGGTCAAAGAGGATATGTACACCTCGATCCACATTGAGGAGTACGAGTCGGAAGCCCGCGAGACCAAGCTCGGACCGGAAGAGATAACTCGCGACATCCCCAACGTGGCGGATGACGCGCTGCGCAACCTGGACGAGCGCGGAATCGTCTACATCGGCGCCGAGGTCGGCCAGGGCGACATCCTGGTGGGCAAGATCACGCCCAAGGGCGAGACCGAGCTCTCGGCGGAGGAGCGCCTGCTGCGCGCGATCTTCGGCGAGAAGGCTCGCGAGGTCCGCGACTCGAGCCTGCGCGTGCCGCACGGCGAGCGGGGGATCGTGGTCGACGTCAAGGTGTTCTCCCGCGACAACAAGGACGAGCTTGGCCCCGGCATCAATGAGATGGTGCGGGTCTACATCGCCCAGAAGAGAAAGATCTCGGCCGGCGACAAGATGGCCGGCCGCCACGGCAACAAGGGTGTGGTCGCCCGGATCATGCCCTCGGAAGACATGCCTTACCTGCCGGACGGCACCCCGGTCGACATCGTGCTCAACCCGCTCGGCGTGCCGAGCCGTATGAACCTCGGCCAGGTTCTGGAGACCCATCTCGGGTGGGTCGCGCACACCCTCGGGATCAAGATTGCGACGCCGGTTTTCGACGGCGCTCCGATGGCCACCATCGTCGCCGAGCTGAAGAAGGCGGGGCTGCCGGAGGACGGCAAGGTCCGCTTGCGCGACGGCCGGACCGGCGACGAGTTCGACGAACCGGTGACAGTCGGCATGATCTACATGCTCAAGCTGGCGCACCTCGTCGAGGACAAGATCCACGCACGCTCCACCGGCCCGTACAGCCTGGTCACCCAGCAGCCGC
>DASXBJ010000045.1:0-5325 GCA_036491755.1 Candidatus Dormiibacterota bacterium | reverse complement strand
CTTGGCACCGTATTTCGAACGCGCCTTCTTGCGGTTCTTGGTGCCGGCGGTGTCGAGCGTGCCGCGGATGATGTGGTAGCGGACGCCGGGGAGGTCCTTGACGCGGCCGCCGCGGATGAGCACGACCGAGTGCTCCTGCAGGTTATGGCCGATGCCGGGGATGTAGGCCGTGACCTCGATGCCGGTCGTGAGCCGCACCCGCGCGACCTTGCGGAGGGCGGAGTTGGGCTTCTTCGGAGTCTGGGTGTAGACGCGCACGCACACGCCCCGCCTCTGCGGCGAGCCCCTGAGGGCGGGGGCCTTAGACTTCGGCCTTGAGGCCTTGCGGCCGGTGCGCACGAGCTGCTGAATGGTTGGCAAACGTTTCTCCGAATAGGGGTGGAATTCCCACGCGGCATTAGCCGATTGGGCGACAAACGATGAGTATACCCAAAAGACGGCCGCCTCTACCGGCCTCGAGCGCGCCGTCGCGACAGGGCCATTATTTCGATCCGCAGCCGGCGGTGGCGTCGAAGCCGCGCACGGTCAGGCTGCGGCTCGGCGAGATGGATCTCGAGCTGCAGACGGATCGAGGCGTGTTCGGCTTCAGGGCGGTCGACCTGGGCACGATGGTGCTGCTCCGCGAGGTCCCGCCGCCGCCGTCTTCCGGCGACCTGCTCGACCTGGGGTGCGGCTATGGGCCGATCGCCATGACCGTGGCGCTGAGGTCGCCCGATGCCCGCGTCTGGGCGGTCGACGTCAACGAGCGCGCCGTCGAGCTGGCCCGAGCCAACGCGGTCGCGGTCAAGGCCGCCAACTTGACCGCGTGCCTTCCTGGCGCGGTCCCGGACGACGTCAGTTTCGACGCCATCTACTCGAACCCGCCGGTGCGGGTCGGCAAAGCGCCCCTCCACGAGCTGCTGCTGCAATGGCTGCCGCGGTTGAAGCCGGAAGGATCGGCTTACCTGGTCGTCCAGCGCAACCTGGGGGCGGATTCACTGGCCACGTGGCTCGCGGGGCAAGGGTTCCGGGTCGACCGGATCAAGTCGAAGAAGGGCTTCCGGGTCATGGAGGTCAAGCCGCCGCCCTACTGACTGGCTGGTTGACCTTCGGGTCACGGAGGCCACACCGGCGGTTGCTTTTACAGGCTGGGTTGACTTCCGTGGTCACGGAGGCCACACCGGCGTCTTCTTTACAGGCTGGGTTGACCTCGGTTCGCATCGTCGGTACGTTCGCAGGAGGAGTGCCGGTTGGGGGTGGGAACCGGCCAAGACAAAGAGGGTGGGCCCGCCAAAGCTTTACCCGCGGCGGCGAAGCGCCCGCCGAACGCCGTGCTCAGGCCTGGCCGGCGAAGTGGCACGCCGCCTCCTGATCCACAGCGCCGTGCGGCTCGAGCGGCGGCTCGACCTCGGAGCAGATTCCCGGCGCGCGGGCGATCGGGCACCGCGGATGAAACCGGCACCCCGAAGGCGGATTCACCGGCGACGGGATCTCCCCCTTCAGCAGGATCGGCGCCCGCTGGCGCTCAACCTCTGGGTCAGGGACCGGGATCGAGGACAGCAGCGCCTTCGTGTACGGGTGCTGCGAGTTGTCGTAAATGTCATTGCGGCCGGCAGTCTCGACCACCTTGCCCAGGTACATCACCGCGACCCGGTCGGACAGGTGCCGCACCACCGCCAGGTCGTGCGCTATGAACAGGTAGGTCAGGTTGAACTCTCGCTGCAGGTCCTGCAGCAGGTTGATGATCTGGGCGGCGATCGACACGTCCAGCGCCGAAACCGCCTCGTCGCAAACGATGAACGACGGGTTGACGGCCAGCGCGCGCGCGATTCCGATGCGCTGGCGCTGGCCGCCCGAGAACTCGTGCGGGTAGCGGTTGTTGAAGTTGGGGTTCAAACCCACCAGCCGCAGCAGCTCCTGCACCCGCTGAGTCCGCTCGCGACCCGACCCGATCTTGAAGTTGTCGAGGGGCTCCATCAGGATGTCGCCGACCGTCATGCGCGGGTCCAGGGAGGCGAACGGATCCTGGAAGATCATCTGCATCTTGCGCCGCATCCGGCGCAGCTTCGCGCCGCGCAGCTTGGTGATGTCCTGCCCGTCGAAGATGATCGAGCCTGCGGTCACCGGCAGGAGCGCTGTGATCAGCCGGGCCAGAGTCGATTTGCCACACCCGGATTCGCCGACCAGGCCCAGCGCCTCTCCGCGCCTGATCTCCAGGTCGACCCCGTCCACGGCGCGCACGGAAAGGCCGCCGCTTCCGAACCCCTGCAGCGGAAAGTACTTGTAAACGTTCTGGACCCGAAGCAGGACCGGATCGGCCTTGATCGCCGTTCCCGGCGTCTTTTCAGCGGCCTGCATCGCCACCGGCCGGGGCTTTGAGCTTCTTGGCCGCGTCCAGTGACAGCGCGCTCGACTTGGCGGCGGCGACGTCTTCGTCCTTCACATTGCGCATCAGCACCCAGCACCGTGCCAACTGCTCGGCAGCGACCTCCCCGAGGGGAGGCTCCTCGATCTTGCAGCGGTCGACGACAAAAGGACAGCGCGGATGGAACTTGCAGCCGGGCGGCGGGTTCAGAAGGTCCGGGGGCAGGCCCCTGATGCTGACCAGGCGGTCCTTGCGCGCCTCATCGACACGCGGCACCGAGCGCAGAAGGGACCATGTATACGGATGCTGCGGGCTCCGGAAAATCTGGTCGACCGGGCCTTCCTCCACGATCCTGCCGGCGTACATCACCACGACCCGCTGGCACAGGCTGGCGACCAGCGCCATGTTGTGGGTGATCAGCATCATGGCGGTGCCGAGCTCGCGGTTCAGCTGTTTCATCAGCTGGATGATCTGGGCCTGGACCGTGACGTCCAGAGCCGTTGTCGGCTCATCCGCGATCAGCAGCGCCGGCTCGTTGGACAACCCCATGGCGATCATCGCCCGTTGCCGCATGCCTCCCGAAAACTGGTGCGGATAGTCTTTGACGCGAGACTCTGCCGCAGGCACTCGCACCTTCTTCAGCAGCTCGATTACACGGCCCTTGGCCAGCCTCTCCGTGAACCTCTCGTGAGCGGTCATGGCCTCCTCGATCTGGAAGCCGACCTTGGTCACGGGGTTCATGGAAGTCATGGGGTCCTGGAAGATCATCGCGACGTCGTTGCCGCGGAATTGCCGGATCTCGTCGTCGTCCATCTTGGTCACGTCCTGGCCGCGGAAGATGATCCGGCCGGACACGATGCGCCCGGGCTCGGGCACCAGCCGCAGGATGGAGAGCGCGGTGATGGTCTTGCCGCACCCGGACTCGCCCACCACGCCCAGCGTCTCGCCCGCATCGACGTGCAGGGTCACGCCGTCGACGGCGCGAACCACCCCCCTCCCCGTGAAGAATTGCGTGCGCAGGTCCTCGAGCTGAAGGAGAGTCTCTGCCACCTGAAGATGAACTTTAAGTGACTTAGCGCTTCATGCGTGGGTCGAGAGCGTCGCGGAGCCCGTCACCGATGAAGGTGAAGGACAGCATGGTCAGCGCGACCGCGATCGAGGGGAAGATCACGAGCCCCTGGTCGGCGAAGATCGCGCCGTAACCATCCTCGATCATCACGCCCCAGCTCGGCTCCGGAGGCCGGATGCCGATGCCGAGGAAGCTCAACGCCGCCTCGGTGAAGATGGCCGCCGGGATGCCGAACGTGAGCGTGACGATGACCGGGCCCAGCGAGTTCGGCACGAGGTGCTTGATGATCAGCTTGAACGGCGACGTGCCAGTCATCTTGGCCGCCTCCACGAACTCCTTCTCCTTGATGGACAGCACCTGGCCCCTCACCAGACGCGCGAGGCCCACCCAGTTGACCAGCGCGATGGCGACAAAGATCGTCAGCAGCCGGGGCCCGTTCGAGAAAGCAGCCACGAAGACGAGGACGAGAAGGAGGTCGGGAAATGCGTACATGATGTCGGTGAACCGCATCAGGAGGTTGTCGATCCACCCTCCGAAGTACCCCGAAACCATGCCGATGGTGCCGCCGACGATGAGGATCAGGATCTGGACGATGATGCCGATCGACAGCGAGATCGACGCCCCGTAGAGCACCCGCGAGAAGACGTCCCTACCGAGGGCGTCGGTGCCAAAAAAATGCTGCAGGGAGGGCGGGGCGACGCTGTTGGTCACGTCCTGCTGGAGTGGGTCCTGGGCCAGATGGACGATCTTCCAGAGTCCTCCCGGAGTGGTCGGAAAGCGTGCTCCGAGCGCGAGGATTATGAAGAGGGTAACGATGCACAGACCGATCACCGCCAGCCGGTTGCGCCGGAACCGCACCCATGCGTCCTTCCACAGACCGGTCTGCTCCTGGACGTCCCAGTCGACCTGCTGCGCAACACCAATCGCCGTCGCCATCAGCCGGTCAACCGCACGCGAGGATCGATGAAGACGTAGAGGATGTCGACCACGAGGTTGACGAGGGCGATCATGAAGGCATAGAGCAGGGTCGTGCCCAGGATCATCGTGTAGTCGCGGCCGGCGATGGAGGTGACGAAGCTGCGCCCGATGCCGGGGATCTGAAACAGGGTCTCGACGATGAACGAGCCCGTGATGAGGAACGCAAATGTCGGGCCCAAGGCGGTCACGACCGGGATGAGCGAGTTCTTCAGCACGTGGCGCGTGACCACCAGCCGTCCCTTCAGGCCCTTGGCCCACGCTGTTCGCACGAAGTCCTGCCGCAGCGTTTCAAGGGTGCTCGCTCGCGTGAGTCGGGCGATGTACGCGGTGGGCAGGGCGCCGAGGGTTATGACAGGCATGATCAGATCGGTCGTGAAAGGGTTGTACGGGTTGGACATCCCCCCCGTAGCCAGGTAGAAGTTGCCCCCCGTGAGCTTGTTCAAGCCGATCGCGAAGACGATGATCAGGAAGATCCCGACAACGAAGTTCGGCGTCGACGCGAACACAGTCGCCATGCCGAGGGCCGAGTAGTCGGTCCATGAGTTCTGGCGCATGGCCGCGATCACGCCTAACCCGATGCCGATCGGCACCAGCAGGATGAACGTCACAGCGCCGAGGGTGAAGGTGTATGGCCAGCTTTCCAACAGCAGGCTCGAGACAGTCTGACCGGGTGAACGCAGCGAGTCGCCGAAGTCGAAATGGGTGGCGCCCCAGACATACAGCGCGAACTGCTGCCACAGGGGCTTGTCGAGGCCGTACTTGATGTTCAGGTTGTTGATCACGGACGGCGCCAGCTGCCTGCCCTCACGGTCCCACGGGCCGCCCGGTGCCAGGTGCATGAGAACAAAGGTGATGAGGATGACGAAAAAGAGCACGGGGATCATCCAGAGCAGGCGCCTGAGTATGTAGACCGCCAGAGTGGCAGTCCTGCCCT
>DASXBJ010000044.1:0-5170 GCA_036491755.1 Candidatus Dormiibacterota bacterium | reverse complement strand
TCACTGGATCTTCCTTCGCGAGCATCCCCGGCAAGAACAGAAGCAAGACGAAAAGCAGGGTCGACGCTGCACCAATAAGAACGTACGACCAGCCCTGCAAGGCGACAACGCGTGGGGTCAAGCCATCACCGAGCGGCCACTTCAGCGTCCCGCGCATCCACGCCGGCCACCGTGACGTGGCCAGTACCCAGACGCCCATTGGGACGGATGAGGCAGCGCACGCGAACATCGCGATTGCGGCCGGGACTAGCCACCACACGGCCGGTGAATACTACGTCGCCCCTACCGGGTCACACCGTCGGCTCGGAAGCGTGACCTCCCATGCGGCGCCGTTCCGACCCATTTCACCGGTGCCGACGATTCTTGTCCCGCCCTCGTCTACCGAGATGGACCTGTCGCTGACGTACGTGGAGTCCGGTCGTAGGGATTGGACTCTAGCTCGGCGGCATTTGACCGAGGCTCAGTCGAGCAGCCTAACCAGGTCGCCTATTACCGAGCCGGCCGCCTCGATCTTGGTAATTTCGCCAACCCCCATGCCGGCATACATAGCCATGTCGTCAACATCGCGACCCACGTCCTTGTACGGTGGCACTGTCTCGCGCCATCCGCTGGCCCGTCCGGCTGCGATGCAAGCGGTCAAGACTCTGTGGGGCGCGTTCTCCCAACCCTCTCCGAACCACGTTGTCAAGGTCGTATCCTCGTCGCTCGCCACAAGCAGCCTCTCCACATAAAGCGGATGAGCGTCCGACTCGAACGTGGCCACGAATCGGGTGCCGACTCGGACGGCGTCCGCCCCGGCACCGATCAGCTCGGCCACCCGGTGCGCGGTGGCGATTCCGCCGGCTGCCACCAGTGGGAGCCGCGTTGCGCTGAGCACTTCCCTCATCGCGTCATCAAGGTGCTGCGTGCCACGGACGTGGCCGCCAGCCTCGATGCCCTGAATCACGATGTAGTCGCAGCCCGCCTCTGCCGCCGCGACGGCTTCAGCCGCCGATCCGACCTGCCAGCCGGCGAGGGCTCGGCCACGGTGCACCGCATCCACGAGGTCGCGCCGCGGGTCTCCATAAAAGAACTCCACGACTCGAGCACGCTGTGCAGCATCCTCGATCACATCCAGCGCCGGACTGAAAGGGACAAGGAAGTTGATGCCGCAAGCTCCGCGTGCCGGCGGTACCTTGGAGGGCACCATCCCGAGCCCGCCGGCCGCCACGACCGCCGCGGCCAACTCGGTTGTGCCCACACCTCCCATGGCGGCTAGCTGGACCGGGAGATCGCACCCAATTAACTCTGTGAATCGAGAGCTCATCCGTGCACGCTCCGCTAGGCCTCGCGCGTGTGCACGTCCGAGCGGCACACGGTGGTGGCGTGGATCCTGATCAGGACCTCATCGGCGCTAAACCCGACTTGCGGCACGGGTCACCCCGATCGTCGAGCCCGGCTGACCAGCAGCAGAACTCCGAAGAGAATGAGGAAGATCGGCCACAGCACGTCGCCCCTGAGTCGCACGAGGCCGAGGTTGTTGAGCAGGAAGTACGCGCCGAGCACGATCAGGGCGGCGCCCCAAAACCATCCCCACACCCCGCCCCACGCCCAGGTACCGGGTCCGTACCACCCGCGCTGCTGACGCCGCCAGGCACGCCACTCATGCGGCGAGGCTCCAGGCCCCGGGGGTGGCGGTGGAAGCGGCCCCTGGGCCGGTGGAGGTGGCGGCGGGCCCGACCGTTCGGTGGACATCGGCTCGGATGCTACGCCCTCACCGCCGCGCCCCTTGCACGGGCCGATCGCCGCGTCGTCGAAGGTCGGTCAGCCCACCGGGTGTCGCGGCGACGGGACGTTGCAAGAAGCCGGGCTGCCATTCACGAGACGGAGACGTACCGCTTCCCCTTCGTCATCGCTTCTTCCCCCCGAAGAAAGGCATCGCGGCCGACTGCTTCATCCACGAGGCCACCAGGCGCTCATCGAGGTCGTCCACGGATGCCAGCTCGACGCCCCGTGTCGACTTGCCCATCCCGACGGGGGTCACCGGCGGCTCGGGCTCGAGCTCGGTGCCACGTATGAACATCAGCTTCACATGGCCGGCGAAGGCGCCCGACGAGAAGCACCAACCCCCGCCCACACCGTAGTACGCCATACCCCACTTCACGGCACGCCGGAGGTCCGATAGCTGCTCGGCGGCCAGGGCATCGATGCGCTCGGCGATCCCGCGCTGTGGCTGTGGCAAGCGGGCGAGATAAGCGAACACCGGACCGTCGCCTTCCGCGGCCTTCGCGGGACCTGCCATGCCCGTCATGGGGACCAGCAGCTTCGTGTCGAACTTGGCGTTGGCGGCACCCGTGGCTCTGGTGGTTGAATCGGTGGTCATTTCGGCGCTCCTTCAACAGCAGCGGGATTGCACATCACTTACAGACTGGCTCAGCGCCGGAAACTAATCGATGCCCGCTGTAGGCGCGCCAAGCAAGCACCTAGCGTCGCTCCAGGCGCCGTTGCCCTCGAGCAGGTTGTCCGTGAGCCGCTGCAGCTCGGCGACACCTTCCCAGCCTCGGCTAGATCCGAAGAAGCCGTTCCGCGTTGCCGTGCGCGATTCTCTCTTTGTCCTGCGGACTCACCGGTAGCCGTTCCAGGAAACCGCGTGCGTCAGCCATCGATGCATAGGGATAGTCGGCTGAGAACATGATCCTGTCCGAGCCAACCTGAAGCAGGAGATCAAGGAATGCCGGCGTGTAGTTGAAACCCCCAAATGTGTAGTGCACGTTCTCGCGCAGGTAATTGCCGATTGGGCGGCTCAGCTGGGTGACTTCTTGAGGAAAGACTCGCTCTATCCGCGACATCATGAACGGCAGTGCCTCTCCGAGATGACCGACCACAATCTGGAGTTTCGGGTGCCTGTCAAATGCGCCACCCAGTATCAGCCGGAGTACGTGGAGTCCGGTTTCGACATGCCAGCCCCACCCGCCGGTCGAGAGCAATGCGGTCACTTCTTTTGTGAAGTTCCCGACGAAGCTCGCCTGGACGACCGCTTGGGGAGGAGGAGCGGGATGGATGTAGATCGGGACCTCGAGCTCCTGGGCGCGGGCAAAGATCGGCCAGAAGAACTCGTCGTCAAGATATCGGCCCCGAGCGTGCCCATGGATCATCGCGCCCTTGAATCCATACTCCCTGACCGTGCGCTCGAGTTCATCCGCGGCGCGCTCCGGCGACAGCGTGGGCAGCGTGGCAAAGCCGGCAAACCGATCTGGATGACGGTCGACCGCCGCGGCGAGCCGATCATTGATCTCTCGGACAAGCTTCACTGCCTCGTCGTCGCCCTGGACGGCGTCAAGTCCGCGGGTGAAGGAAAGGACTTGCACATCGATACCCGCGGCGTCCATCTCGGAAATCCTTTGATCCCCGATGTCCAGGAGCTGAGCCACGAGATTCGCGCCAAGTCTCATCAACGCGGACTGGGCGGCACCTCGGCCCATTTGAAACATTTCACCCCCCGGCGCGTCCAGGGAGGCCTGCGTTAGGAAGTGTTCCTCGAGCGTGATCGTTCTCATCTCTTCACCTTCTCCTCAGGCTCCCTCAGGTCCGGTTGCTGAGCAGCCCCCTTAGACGCAGCGGGGTCACCGGCACCATTTTTCCACCTCGCCGGTCGGCCCCGCCCGGTCGGATCCGTTTCCTCCCGTTTCCGGCCGTCTCCCCCAGTGTCGTATGCGCGCCATTTAAAAGTTACGGACCGACTTAGCGCCTGGAACTAATCGATTGCCGCTGGTGGCGCGCCAAGCAAGCACCTAGCGTCGCTCCAGGCGCCGTTGCCCTCGAGCAGGCTGTGCATGAGCCGCCGCAGCTCGGCGACGTCGCGCTCGGACAGATGAGCCCCAAACGACTGGTTCAGCGCCTCTTGAAACGCGCGGTTCGTCTCCGCCAGGACGCGGGT
Organism: Candidatus Dormiibacterota bacterium; assembly: GCA_036491755.1. Taxonomy (GTDB): domain Bacteria; phylum Chloroflexota; class Dormibacteria; order Dormibacterales; family Dormibacteraceae; genus DASXBJ01. The sequence continues at coordinate 1,254 of DASXBJ010000044.1, read as the reverse complement.
CCCCTTCGCAGTCAGCCTGACCAGTACCACCCGGCGGTTCTCGGGCGGCGTCTCACGCTCGATCAGCCCGTCGCGCTCCAGCCGATCGGCGATGCGCGTCATGCCGCTCGGGCTGTTGATGAGCTGCGAGGCAATCTCGCTCATCTGGAGCGGGCGGTTGGAAACGATCTTCAGCCGGAACAGGACCTCGAACTCAGCAAGGGAGAGGTCGGAGACCGACCGGATGCGCTGCTCGAGCGCTGACTCGACCACCCGGTTGGCCTGCTGGAGATTCATCCAGGTCGCGACGCGCTCGCTGCTCTTCGTCATGTCTTCGAAATAGTTTGAGCGCCAACCTTGTTCCTCGTACAGTTGCCAGTGCAATTGTTGTAAGGAGAAGAGTCGACAATGGACGCAGTGACCGCCCCCGATTATTCGGCCCCCGCCTCAGAGGAGAAGCTCGAGGCGCTGGCCGAACGTCTGCGCGCCCGCAACTTCGAGGCGGTGATCGTGGACGACGGCGACCACGCGAAGGCCGAAGTCTTGAACCGCATACCTGATGGCGCGACGATCCACTCCGGCAAGTCGAAGACGCTGGAGGACGCGGGCATATTCCAGGAGCTCATCGAGGACGAGCGACGCGACTTCATCCGCCGCAAGACGATGAAGATGGACCGGCGAACGCAGATGCGCGAGATCCAGCTGATGGGCGCCACGCCCGACGTGATGATCAACAGCGCGCACGCCGTCACCGAGGCGGGTCAGATCGTGATCACCTCAGCGAGCGGGAGCCAGCTCGGGCCGCTGGCGTCGGGGGCCGGCAAGGTGATCTTCGTGATCGGAAGCCAGAAGATCGTCCCCGACCTCGACATGGCTTTCCGCCGCATCCGCGACCACGTCTTCCCGTACGAGGACGCCCGCCTGCGCGAGCAGCTCGGCGTGGGGACGATGATCGCCCGCACGCTGATCCTCGACCAGGAGTACACCCCAGGGCGGACGACGGTCATCCTGGTTCGCCAGCCGATCGGGGTTTAGTCAGAAAGAGCCGTCGAGACTGCCAGTGGCCTAGCGTGGCCGCCTGGTCAAGCGCGAATCATCAACCAGCACTTGCGTCAGCTGGTCGACCATCCGGCCGAAGTGCCGTAGGTTCGCCTCGCCGATCTTGGCCCCGATGTCGTTCGCCCAAGCACGCTGCGCGGTCTGGATTGTGGACAGGGTCCTGCGTCCGCGCGGTGTCAGCCGCACTAACCTCGAGGTCTCGTGATCGGGGTTGTC
>DASXBJ010000043.1:0-25174 GCA_036491755.1 Candidatus Dormiibacterota bacterium | reverse complement strand
GCGCAGCATCATCGTGAAGGCCGAATAGGCACGCTCCACCGGGTTGCGCAGGACGGCGATCAGCTTCGCGTCTGGCACGTGATGCTTGATGCGATGGGGCGCGCCCTCGTCATACAGGTACCAGGTCGAGGCCTCTCCGATCGCTTTCTCGACGGTTGCGCCCCCGAAGAGAGACTCGTAGTGCTCAAGCGTGTTGACCCAGGAATCCCACCGCAGCAGCACCTCGCGATCACTTGGCCCGCGGTACGGCACCTCGGGCAGCCCTTCCGCGACGAAGAACATCGGCTCCTTGCTGGGGCTGATGTAGATCTGCGGGTGCTGGCCCAGCATGCCGTACAGCGAGTCGGTGCCCGACTTGGCGGCTCCGATGATCAGAAAGTTCGGCAGCGTCATACCCACTCCTCCCAGGCGTCGAACGCGCCGTCCAGCGCCGCCTTGAACAGCCGGCTGTCATCGCAGGTCGTGATGAACGTTCGCGCCACGGTGCTGCGCGGTCGATTGATAACCGATTGGGCGTAGATGCGCTCGTAGCCGGCGTCGACCGCAGCGCCGAAGGCGGCGGAGGACCAGTTCTTCGAATGTCCGAGTGGAATCGCGAAAGCCGACGGCGCAACGCCTATCAACTTCTCGATCGCCTGGCGCGACTCGACGAGCTCGGCACGCGCCTCGTCCAAAGGCAGCGAGCCGAAGTCCGGGTGCGTCTTCGAATGGCTGCCGATCTCGACGCCGCGCGCGGCAAGGCTCTCGATCTCGCGCCATCCCATCACGATGCCTTGGCCGAAGGCGTGGATACCATCCGCCCAGCCGGTGACCACGAAGACGCTCCACGGGATGCCGTACTCGGAGAGGATCGGTGCCGCTGCGTCGCAAATGCTCAGCAGCCCATCGTCGAACGTGATTGCCAGGTCATTCGACTCGCCGGCGCCTTGCGCGATGGTCGCCGCCGGGACGAAGCGATAGCCCAGTTGGACGGCTGACTCGATGTGGTCTCGAAACTGCTCAGGCGTGACGTCGTTTACTCCCCACTGTGGCGTGCCGACCGAGTGATAGCAGAGGATGCGCCCCGACGTCGCGGGACGCGGCTTCGACATCAGCGCCAGCACGTTTCTCTCGGTGCGCATGCGTAGCGCAGCGACGCCTGAGCGGCGCACGCCCACACGCCGGGCGATCGACTTGACCGGGCTTATGAGGCTCTTCACCACCGGGTCGCCGGCCGGCTGAGCTAGGACCTTCGCCACGCGACCTCGACGCCTGCTGCTGCGGGCAGCCCGGCGGGACTGCCGAACTCCTGGACGGCAGTCATCACCCGGCGGCGCTGGGCCGGGCGCAGCTCCGGGTACAGGGGCAGCGACAGCACCTGCTCGGCCGCCAGCTCGGAATGCGGGAAGTCGCCCTTCCCGTAACCGAGGTCGGAGTAGGCCTCCTGCATGTGCACAGGGATCGGGTAGTGGATGCCTGAGTCGATGCCCCGGGTCTTGAGGTATCGCTGCAGTTCGTTGCGAGCCTCGCTGCGCACGGCATAGACGTAGTAGACGTGCCGCGCGTAAGGCTTCTCCGACGGGGTCACCACGCTCGTGTTCTCGAGCGCCAGAGTGTATTCAGCCGCGTGATCGCGGCGAGACTGGTTCCAGCCCTCGAGGTACCGCAGCTTGACCCGCAGGATGGTCGCCTGGATCTCGTCGAGCCGGTAGTTGTAACCCTTGAGCTGGTGGTGGTACTTGCGCTCGCAGCCCCAGTCGCGGAGCATGCGCAGCGAGCGGTCGTAGTCGTCCCGGTTCGTGGTGACCGCTCCCCCCTCCCCGTATGCGCCGAGGTTCTTGCTCGGGTAGTAGCTGAAGCAGGTCATGTCACCGATGCTCCCAATCTGGCGCTCCCCATACCAGGAGCCGTGCGCCTGAGCTGCGTCTTCGATCACCGTCAGCCCGCGGCGGCGCGCGATCTCCAGGATCGGGTCCATGTCTGCGGGGTGGCCGTAGAGGTGAACGGGAATGATGGCGCGCGTGCGCGCCGTGATCGCGTCCTCGATCCGCGCGACATCGATCGCGAAGGTGTGGGGGTCGATGTCGACCAGAACCGGGGTCGCGCCTGAGTACAGGATGGCCGCGACCGTGGCCACGAACGTGTGCGCGACGGTGATGACCTCGTCGCCAGGGCCGATGCCCGCCGCGAGCAGCGCGAGGTGGAGCGCGCTCGTGCCGGAGTTGACTGCCACAGCGTGGGTCGCCCCGCAGTAAGCGGCAAACTCCTGCTCGAAAAGGCGGACCTCGCCACCCTGCACGTATGTGCCCGACCCGAGCACGCGCAGCACCGCCGAGTCGATCTCCCGCCGGATGCCCTCGTACTGAGCTCGGAGATCGACCAGCGGTACGAGCGCTAGGTCTTCGTCCAATTGATCTCGACCGGCCGGCCCCGCTGCTGCAGAGACTCGGTGGCCGCCTCGAGTATGCGGACGATCCGTAATCCGGAATGCCCGTCGGTGATCGGCTTCTGTCCGCTGTGGATGCACTCGACGAAGTGCTGAATCTCGACGCGCAAGGCCTCGGTCAGGCTCACCTGTGGCGCCCACATGTCGCCGCTGCGATATCCGACCAGCAGCTCATATGCGGCCTCCGACGGCCGGTCGACGGTGATCCCGCGGTCGTAGATCTTGACCTTCTCGCTCGGCTCGAGGTCGTCGTAGACGATCATCTGGGCATCGCCGCCGATCAGGGTTCGGCGGATCTTCACGGGGGCCAGCCAGTTGACGTGGAAGTGCGCCAGCAGGTTGGTCTCGAAGAAACAGGTGAGGTAGCCGGTGTTGATGGGCCGGCCCGGCACATTGGCGACGCCCGTGGCCGCCACGGCGTTCGGCACCTGCTCCAAGACGTGGTCCATGATCGAGAGGTCGTGCACCGCCAGGTCCCACAGCACGCTGACGTCCTGCTGGAACAGACCCAGGTTCACGCGGACCGAGTCGTAGTAGTAGAGCCGGCCCAGCCGGCCCGCGTCGATGATCTCCTTGATCTTCTGCACGGCGCCCGTGTAGACGAACGTGTGGTCGACCATGAGGACGAGCCGCCTGCGCTCGGCCTCCTCGATAAGGCGCTCCGTCTGAGCCGACGTCGCCGTCACGGTTTTTTCCACCAAAACGTGCTTGCCGGCTTGCAGAGACGCCAGGGCGAGGTCGAAATGCGTGGAGATTGGAGTGGAGATGACGATCGCGTCGATGTTCGGATCGTTGAGCAGGTCTCGGTAATCGGTGGTCGTGGTGACACCCGGGTAGCGGCGCTGCACCGGGCCAAGCCGGTCGAGCCGCATGTCGGCAACCGAGGCGACCTCGGAACCGGGATAGTCGGCGAAGTTGCGCACCAGGTTCGGGCCCCAGTAGCCGTAACCGATGACGCCGATCCGAATGCGCCCGGTGGCCTTCGCCCGCCTGGCGGTGGCCGGGTCCCACTCCAGAAGGTCCAGGTCCGGATCTGAGCGGACGATGTCGGCCGTCGACGCCACCACTGCTGCCGCGGCGCGCGCTGGAACAGCACCCTGGTGCCTCGTCGACCGGCCATTGCGGCCCATACGCTGCCCGTTCACCGCCACTGCTGGCAAGCCTAGGAGCGGTAGTGTGCCCGTTGGAATGGGCGATATCCGCCGGCTCGGGCCACGACCCGGCCCCCCTCTAGGACGTGTGTCCCGCCTAGGGCTTGCGGCTCGCTGCGACCAGCGCAGCCATGATGAGCACGCCGACCAGGATTCCGGCCATCAGGCCCACGAGGAACTGCCACATCGCGGGGCCTAGCGGCCGGGCCCGAGCACGGCGGCAAGCCTCTGCACGTCTTCCGGAGCCAGATCGGTGAACTTGAGGCCGATGTCGAACCGGGCGCCGGCGGCGCCGTCCAACTCCACCTGCCACACGACCTCAGCCCAGCACCGCACCATCGAACCGTCCGGCAGTGAAACGTCAAGGTCGAGCCGGCGCCCTACAGGGTAGGCCTCGTCGGAGTACACGCGCATGCCGCCGAGGCTGATGTCCTGGGTGTTGCGCCGCTGGTGGAAAAGGCCGAGGCCGGCCGGCCGGCAGAAGACCTCGGCATTGACGCGTGGATAGCGTCGCCGGTCGGACACGGGCCGCAGCATAAGCGGGAGCGCCCCGCTCTCGCGCGTCTTATCTATGCCAGCGGGCGCCGCTAGACTCGCGCGATGAAAAGTGTGGAGATCAGGCCGATGCAGCAGACAGACCTCCACGCGGTCCTGGAGGTCGTCAACACAGCCTTCACCGGTTTGATCGAAGGCATGTACAACCGGACGCCACCCTCTCCCCTCTTCGCCTCGATGATGGGAACGTACCGGCTCGCGCTCGATCCGGACGGCTGCCATGTCGCCGTGGCCGGCGGCGAGGTGGTCGGCGCGAACTTCTCGCTGCTGCGCGGAACCCTGGGCTGGTTCGGGCCGCTGGCCGTGCGTCCGGGCTTCCAGGGCAGCGGAACCGCGCAGAGATTGGTGCGCGAGAGCATCGCCTCGGCCGAGCGCCGCGGCATGCGGCTGATGGGCCTGGAGACGCTGGCCAACAGCCCGCAGCACGTCCACCTCTATCAGAAGCTGGGCTTCCAGCCCTCGTGGACCGGCATCAGCTATCGGCGCAGCGTCCGCGGCGGCGAGGTGCCCTCCGGCGTGCAGGTGGACGCGCCGCCTCCGGCCCTCGATTATGTGTATCCGGGATTCGATGCATCGAAGGATGCCCGCGCCACGCTGAGCTCGAAAGCGGGCTTCACGCTGACCGCGGGCGACGGCTTCGCGGTGTGCCACGTCGAGAACACCCTGTGGGTCGAGGCGACCACCGCCTATGTGCCGCTGATCGCGGCGCCCGATCGCCCGACGTTCGATGCGCTGGTGCTGGGCGTCGAGGCGCTGGCCGGCCGTCACGGCAGGACCGCGGTCGCGACCCAGGTCCCCGGCTCCTCGCGCGCGACGCTCGATGCGCTCCTCGAGCACGGCTACAAGAACGGAGGGGCGGCCCTGCGCATGAAGCGCGGGGAAGGCATCGACTATGACTCGGCGCCCATTTACTACTGCGACGACTGGCACTAGCCCGGACGCGGCCGAACGATGAGCATCCCCGACTCGGACCAATCGCACAGACGCTGGTTTCACCTCGCCACGGTCGACCTCTCACCCCTGCGGCGCCACCGAGACTTCCGACTCCTGTTCATCGGCCGCATGGTGTCGTTCTTCGGCAGCATGATCACGGCGGTCGCGGTGCCGTACCAGGTGTACCTGTTGACGCACAGCGTGTTCCTCGTCGGCATCCTCGGACTGGTGGAGCTGGCGGCGCTGCTCGGCTTCGCGATGCTGGGCGGCGCGCTGGCGGACGCCGCGGATCGCCGGCGGATGGTGCTGCTGAGCGAGGCCGGGCTGATGGCGGGCAGCCTGCTGCTGACCGGCAACTCGCTGTTCCCGCACCCGATCCTGTGGTTGATCTTCGCGATCGCCGCCCTGCAGGGATCGTTCGACGCCTTGCAGCGGCCCTCGCTCGATGCCCTGATCCCGCGCCTGGTCGAGCGCGAAGAGCTGCCCGCGGCCGCCGCGCTGGGCAGCCTGCGCGGCACCCTCGGCATGATCGCGGGGCTGGCGCTGGCAGGGGTGCTCATCGCCGTCATCGGGCTCCCGGGTACCTACCTGGTCGACGTCGCGACCTTCGTGGTCGGACTGGCATGCCTGGCTCTCATGCACGCCGTGCCGCCGCCGGCCGACGCGGAACGGCCGAGCCTGCGGCGGGTCATGGAAGGGCTGCATTACGCGCGGAGCCGCCCGGAGCTCATCGGCACCTACGTCGTGGACATCGTCGCGATGCTCTTCGGAATGCCCATGGCGCTCTACCCCGCGATCGCGCAGGGCCTGGGCGGTCCCAAGGTGCTCGGCCTCCTCTACGCGGCGCCGGCGGTCGGGTCTTTTCTCTTTTCAGCCACCAGCGGGTGGAGCCGAAGGTTTCACCGTCACGGGCTGGGCGTCCTCATCGGGGCCACGGTTTGGGGCGGCGCCATCATCGGGTTCGGCCTGGTGCCCGGGCTGGTCGCGGCGCTGGTGTTCCTGGGCCTGGCGGGGGCCGGCGACTCGATGAGCGGGCTGTTCCGCCAGGTCATCTGGAACCAGACCATCCCCGACTCCCTGCGCGGACGCCTGGCGTCGATCGAGCTGCTCAGCTACTCGATCGGGCCGACGCTGGGCAACTTCGAATCGGGCGTGGTCGCCTCGCTGAGCAGCGTCCGTTTCTCCGTCACCTCGGGCGGCGTGCTGTGCGTCATCGGATGCCTGGTATGTGGCCTGGCGCTGCCCGCGTTTCGCAAATACGACGATCGAACGCACCGCGCGCAGGGTCCCGGCGCGGCTGCCGAGGCCGGTCGATCCTAGGTATTGTCGAGTGGTGGCAGCGCTGCCGACGCAGAGAAAGGTGCCCGCGGTCACCTTTCATTTCTGGGCCGTGAAGATCCTGAGCACGGCCATGGGCGAGGCGACCTCCGACTACCTGGTCCACACCATCAACCCGTACTACGCGGTCGGCATCGGCTTCCTCGGGTTTGCGGTCGCCCTGGGCTGGCAGTTCCTCGTGCGGCGCTACATGGCGGCGACGTACTGGCTCGCGGTGGTGATGGTGGCGGTGTTCGGCACGATGGTGGCCGACGCCGCACACATAGAGCTGGGCATCTCGTACGTGGTCAGCACGATCCTGTGCGGGACCGGTCTCGCCGTGGTCTTCAGCGCCTGGTATATCAGCGAGCGGACGCTTTCGATTCACAGCATCACCTCGCGGCGCCGCGAGGTGTTCTACTGGGCGGCCGTGCTGGCAACGTTTGCCATGGGCACCGCGGCCGGCGACATGTCCGCTTACACGATGCACCTGGGTTGGTTTGTCTCGGGCCTCATGTACACGGTCATCTTCGCCATCCCACTCGTGGCGCGCCGGCTGTTCCGGTTGCACGAGGTGTTCGCGTTCTGGTTCGCCTACATCATCACCAGGCCGCTCGGCGCATCGTGGGCGGACTGGCTCGGGGTGCCGCAGGCCCTCGGCGGCCTCAACTTCGGGCGCGGCACGGTGGCCATCGCTCTGACGATCGTGATCATCGTCTGGGTCGCTTACCTGTCGATCTCCAAGGTCGACGTCGAGCCCGCGGGTGAGGCTCGCGCCAATGCCGACCTGCGGGTGCCCATCTCGGAGTAGCCGTGGCCATGTTTTCTCGCGGTCTGCTGTTCGACTCCGTCGTCACCAGGGTCACCTCGTTCCGGCTGCGCTGACGCGTGGAAGAGGATCCCTTTGAATCCTGGCAGGCGTTGCGTCGCAGCCACGGCGACTCGGTCAACGTCATCGACCTCTACGAGCTGGTCGCTGACTCCCGTGGCATAAGGGCCGAGGAGCTGCCGTTCGAGGAGCGTGTCCAGCTCGGGCTCCGTGCGCTCCGCGTGATGGATCCCAGTTTCCAGATAGCTCCCGGCAGTGACCGGAACGACGACGATCCGGTCACTCTGGAACCTTACGATCCAGCGTGGCCGGCCCAATTCGAAACCTGGCGGCGAAAGCTGGCCACGGCTCTGCCAGGCGTGGCCAGGCGGATCGACCACGTGGGCTCGACGTCGGTGCCGGGCCTGGCCGCGAAGCCGATCATCGACATCCAGGTGAGCGTCCACGACATGGCCGATGAGGCGCTCTATGTGCGTGCCATCGAGTCGCTCGGCGTGCAGCTTCGTAATCGCGACAGCGAGCACCGCTTTCTTCGACCCTTCGCAGGTTTGCCGCGTGACGTGCACGTCCACGTCTGTAACGTGGGCGGCGCTTGGGAGCGCAGGCACCTCATGTTCCGCGACTATCTGCGCGCCGACGAGGCAGCGCGCCGAGATTACGTCGAAGCGAAGGAGGCAGCCGCGCTCCGCTGGAGCGACGATCGCCTCGCCTACACCTACGCGAAGGACGCGGTGATCAGGCGCATCGAACATGTCGCGGAAGCTTGGGCGCGCAAGTCGCGGTGGAGGGTCGAGCCGGCCGGGTGACCTCTCTCATCAAGCGGGGACGAGTGATCCTGCTTGGGTCACGCCGGAAGCGCTTGCAGCGTTGCCACTGCCTGGTCAAGTCGCGCGCGGGAAAGGCGGCCGCTCGCCACGGCGGCCGCTATGGCGTCATATGTCGCGCCGGCGACCGCGATGTGATGGGCGACCATCACCATGTCGCCTCCGGCCACCAGGAACTCGACAGCTGCCTCGGGCGTCGGGGTGCTGTTGGTGATGGCCCCCATCTCCATGTCGTCGGAGATGATCGCGCCGCGAAAGCCGAGGTTCGACCGGAGCAGCTGCATCGTGGCCGGTGATAGGTCTGCCGAGCGCACGGGATCGATGGCCGGGTAGAACAGGTGTCCGAGGAGCACGAAATCGACGCCATGTGAGATGGCCGCTTGGAACGGCGGCAGGTCCCGCGACTGGATGGTGGCCACGCTCTCGTCGATCCGCGGCAGTTGGGTCTCGGAGCTCACGCCCGTGTCGCCGTGGCCGGGAAAATGCTTGGCCGCCGACAGCATCCCGGCGGCGTGGATGCCGTCGACCACGGGCCCGACAGCCCCTGAGACGGTGGCCGGGGCGGTTCCGTAACAGCGGCCCCACATGATGGAGCTGGATCCGCTGCAGACATCGGATACCGGCCCCAGGTCGAGATCGAAGCCCAGCTGCTTCAGCGCAGCCGCCATCTGAGTGGTGGCGGCCTGGTCGACGGGCATGGCCGCGCACGGCACGGTGTCGATCGCCAGGCACACTCCGCCGCCTTCCTGGTCGGTGGCCGCGATCAAGCGGTGCCGCGAGACGCCGCGCACGGATGTGAGGAGCGAGGACATCGAGGCGGCGGTGCCGGCGTTGTGGTTCAGGTTCACGACGAGCAGTCCGCCGTACTGGTGCTGCTGCCAATCGGCCAGCAGGGAGCTGTCGACCGGACCCTGAAACCCGACCATCATGACCGCCCCGATCTCCTGGGCCAGGGTGAGGCCGCCGGGGCCGGGTTGCGGGGAGGGCGAAACGCTCGGGGCCGGAGATGGGCTGGGAGACGCCGGGTTCGGAGTGCCTGAGGCGGCCTGGGGTGACGAACATGCCGCCAGCGCGGCGGCGAGCATGCCGGCGATGACCAGGCGCGGGCGGGACAAGTGCATCAGCTTAGGTCAACGTGCCACTCGGAGCAGAGGTTACGCACGATCGGCGCTGGGTGAAGACCTGTATATGTCGCTGTTGCGTCTTGTGCTAATTGAAATTCCTACATTTGTACGGCTTCGCGACCGTTGCGGTGGCCCTATCTTGAGGGCAACCTGTTGCCACTCACCACGTGGAGTCGGGGTCCGGGCCGCATCCCCGGGCCCCCCAACAGGCTTGATGCATCGGCCCGGCACGATCGCGCCGCAAGTCGGCGCCCTGCTGGACCGCTTGGAGCGCTGCGCGAGGTGCCCGGGCATCGAGCGCGAATAAATGGCCCGGAGGAGTTGTTTCAAGTCGCGGTTGTTGGGGGGCGCCAGGCCCAAGTGCGGGTTATCGCCTTTTGAATTGGAGGTCGCCGTATGGGCGTCTGGAAGTTCGATCCGTATCACACCCAGGTTGAGTTCTCGGCCAAGCACCTTGGCATGATGACCGTGCGTGGCCATTTCGCCGATGTGACCGTGACAGGAGAGATCGACCCCCAGCATCCTGAGAGGTCCGCGTTCGAGGCCACGATCAAGACGGAGAGCATCCGCACCCATAACGAGCAGCGGGACAAGGACCTGCGCTCGTCCAACTTCCTCGAGATCGACAAGTTCCCGACCATGCACTTCAAGAGCACGAAGATCGAGCCCGCCGGCGAGAACAGGTACAGGGTGACCGGCGACCTGACCATCAAGGGCGTCACCAAGCCCGTGACCCTGGACGCCTTCAACCTGGGCGAGTTCAACGACCCGAACATGGGGCACCGCTTCGGCTACAGAGCCGAGACCGAGGTCAAGCGAAAGGATTTCGGCATGAGCTTCGACATGATGCTGGACGGCAAGTTCATCGTCAGCAACGAGATCAAGGTCAACATCGAAGGGGAGCTCGTCGAAGCGAAGGAGTAAGACCGCCCTCAGATCGCGGCGGTGCCCTTGCTGGTGAGGGTGACCCCGGCGCCGGCGCTCCCGTTGGCGGCGCTGCCGTTGGCCGCGGCGCTGTCGCTCCCGCTCCAGGCGTCCGCGAACTGGCTGTTGTACAGGCGGTAGTAGGCGCCCTCCCGGCTCAAAAGCTCGGCGTGGCTGCCCTGCTCGACGATCCGGCCGCCGTCCATCACCACGATGGAGTCGGCGTTGCGGATGGTGGAGAGCCTGTGCGCGATGACGAAGCTCGTGCGGCCCTGTCGCAGCCGGGCCATCGCCTGCTGGATCAGAACCTCGGTCCGTGTGTCGACGCTGCTCGTCGCCTCGTCGAGGATCAGGATGCCCGGGTCGGCGAGAAACGCGCGGGCGATGGTGAGGAGCTGCCTCTGCCCTGACGACAGGTCTGAGGCCTCCTCGTCGAGCACGGTGTCGTAGCCGCGCGGCAGGGTCCGGACGAATGCGTCGACGTGGGCGGCCTGCGCGGCGGCCACGATCTCCTCTTCGGTGGCGCCCTCCTTGCCATAGGCGATGTTGTCGCGAATGGTTCCCGCGAAGAGCCAGGTGTCCTGCAGCACCATGCCAAAAGCCTCGCGCACCTTTTCGCGCGAAAGCCGCCGCGTGTCCACCCCACTGAGCGATATCCGGCCTGAATCGATGTCGTAGAACCTCATGAGCAGGTTCACGATCGTCGTCTTCCCGGCGCCGGTCGGTCCCACGATCGCGATCGTCTGGCCGGGCTTCACCTCGAGGCTGAAGTCCTCGATGAGAGGCTTGTCGGGCGCATAGCGGAACGACACGCCCTCGAGAGCCACCTGGCCGGTGACCTCTCCGAGCTGCGCCGTGACCGCGTCGGGCGACTCCTCTTCCTCGGCCAGGAGCTCGAAGACGCGCTCGGCCGACGCAAGGCCGGACTGGAGGAGGTTGGCCTGGCCGGCGATCTGCATGATCGGCATGGTGAACTGCCGCGAGTACTGGATGAAAGCCTGCACATCGCCGAGCGACATGGTGCCCGAGGCGATCCGGTAGCCGCCGATGACCGCGATGGCGACGTAGTTGAGGTTGCCGACGAACTGCATCGCCGGCTGGATGATGCCCGACAGGAACTGGGCGCTGAAGCTCGCCTCGTAAAGCTTTTGGTTCTGACGGTCGAACTCCTCCTGCGCCTTGCGGCGGCGGCCGAAGACCTGGACGAGCGCATGGCCGGTGTGCATCTCCTCCACGTGTCCGTTCAGGGTGCCGGTCACCTTCCACTGGATGGCGAACTGCTTCTGCGACCTGCGCCCGATGAGAACGACCGCCACGACCGACAGCGGCACGGTGACCAGGGAGATCGCCGCCAGCAGCGGGCTGATCCAGAACATCATCCCGAGCACGCCGACCACCGTCAGCACAGCGGTCAGGATCTGGCTCAAGCCCTGCTGCAGCGTCGTGCTCACGTTGTCGATGTCGTTGGTGACGCGGCTCAGGATGTCGCCGTGAGAGTGGCTGTCGAAATACCTGAGCGGTAGCCGCCCCAGCTTGGCCTCGACGTCGCGCCGCATGCCGTAGACGGTTCGCTGCGCGACCCCGGCCATGATGTATCCCTGGGCCCAGGTGAAGACCGAGGCGGCGAGGTAAACGCCCACGGCCAGCATGAGGAGACCGCCCAATTGGGTGTAGTCGATGCCCTTCCCGGGCGTGACATCCATGCCCGACAGCAACTGGGCGAGCTGGCCCTGGCCGTGGGCCCGCAGCGCCGCGACCGCCTGGGCCTTGGTCAAGCCGGCGGGCAGGTTCCTGCCCACGATGCCGTTGAAGATGACGTTGGTGGCGTTGCCGATGATCCGGGGCCCGATCACCGAGAAGGCGACGCTCGCCGAGCCCAGGATGGCGACCAGCACGATCAGCGGCAGCTCCGGCCGCAGCCGGCCCACCAGCTGGCGCAGCGTCTTGCGCAGGTCACGCGTCTTTCCGGCCGGCGGGCCCCCCATACCCATCCAGCCCATCTGGCGCTGACCGCCCGGCCTGGCCGCCGCGCCGCCCGCCGGCCCTCGATTGATCACGCGACCGCCGCCTCGCCGAGCTGCGAGTCGACGATCTCGCGGTAGGGCTCGCAGGACTTCATGAGCTCGGCATGCGGCCCGAGGCCGACGACGCGGCCGTCGTCTAGGACGATGATCCGGTCGGCGTGCATGATCGTGCTCACGCGCTGGGCGACGATCAGCACTGTCGCGTCGACCGTCTCGGCGCGCAGGGCCGCGCGCAGGCGGGCGTCTGTCCCTGCGTCGAGCGCGGAGAAGCAATCGTCGAAGAGGTAGATGGCGGGGCGCTTGACCAGCGCACGCGCGATCGCCAACCGCTGGCGCTGGCCACCGGACACGTTGGTGCCGCCCTGGTCGATCGGCGCCGCCAGCCCTCCCTCCATCGCCGTCACGAACTCTTTGGCCTGAGCCACCTCGAGCGCGTGCCACAGCTCTTCGTCAGTGGCGTGCTCGTTGCCAAATCGCAGGTTGTCGGCAACCGTTCCGCTGAACAGGAACGCGCGCTGAGGCACCAGGCCGATCGCGCTCCACAGCGTTTCGAGTGACTGGCGCCGCACGTCCACCCCGTCGATGAGCAGGCTGCCCTCGCTGACATCGAAGAATCGCGGAATCAGGTCGAGCAGCGTCGTCTTGCCTGAGCCGGTGCCCCCGATGATGGCGGTCGTCTGGCCCGGCCTCAGCTCGAAGTCGAGGTCCTGGAGCACGGGGTGCTCGCCGCCCGGATAGCCGAATGTGACCGCCCTGAACTCGACCAGCCCGGCAGTGGTCGCGGGCTCGATCGGATCGGGCGGATCTGCGATCGACGGCACTGTGGTGACGACCTCTTGGATTCGCGCCGCGCTCGCCTCGGCGCGGGGCACCAGGATGACCATGGCGACGGCCATCATCACCGAGAACAGGATCTGGATTATGTACATCATGAAAGCGGTCAGGTTGCCGATCGACATCGAGCCGTGGTCGACCAGTCCCGCGCCAAACCAGAGCACCGCGACGCTGGTGAGGTTCATCACCGCCATCAGCGCCGGGAACGCCACCACGAAGATGCGGTTGACCCGGAGCGCGGTCGAGGTGAGGTCGGCGTTGGCGGTCTCGAAGCGGGCACGCTCGTAGTCGGTGCGGTTGAAGGCGCGAATCACGCGGACGCCCATGATCTGCTCGCGCAGGACCCGGTTGATCAGGTCGATCTTGACCTGCATGGAGCGGAAGAGCGGGACGCCCTGCCACAGCATGAAGCCCACGATTGCGGCCATGATCGGGAGGATCACCAGGAGCAGACCCGACAGCTGAACGTTCACCCGCAGGGCCATCACCACGCCGCCGACGGCCATGATGGGAGCGGCGACGAGGAGGGTCAGGGCGATCTGCAGGAAGAGCTGGATCTGCTGGACGTCGTTGGTGTTGCGGGTGATCAGGGAGGCGGTGCCGAGACTGTTCAACTCGCGCGCAGAGAAGTCCTGCACGCGGCTGAAGACGGCGCCTCGCAGGTCTCTCCCGACTCCCATCGACGCCCGCGACGCCCAGTACACCGCGATGACGGCAATGACGCCCATGCCCAGCGTGACACCCAGCATCAGGGCGCCCGTCCGCCAGATGTAGGGGACGTCGCCCTTCACCACGCCGTTGTTGATGATGTCGGCATTGAGGTTGGGCAGGTAGAGGTTCGCGATCGACTGGATCAGCACCAGCACAACCACAACCGCGACTTCGCGGCTGTATGGGCGCAGGTAGGTGCGGAGCAGCTTGATCAGCACGGTTTCAGCCTACCGCGGGACAGCTTGCACTGATCGCTAGGCGCCGCCGGCGGCGGGGACCAGAGCTGACTCGCCGTTGTGATGCGGTTGGGCAACCGCGTCGGATTGGGTGAGCCGGTAGCCGTTCTTCGGCACCAGGGCGTGCACTCGCGTCAACGCCGCCTCCTGCGCCTGCTGGGGCGATGGCGCTTCCAGATGAGGCACGACGACTCGCATCCGCGACGTGTTGGCGACCGGCTCGACCCTCAATCCGGCCTGGGTGAGCGCAGTGAGGATCGCGGGATCGCCCGTGATGCCGGGCTCGGGCTCGAGGAACAGGCTGACCTCGTAGCTGATGTTCGCGGTCTGCGTGGTGGCCGCGATCGGGGCCTCGGGGGTCGCGGATGCTGAGCCGCGCAGGCCGATCACTTTGAACCTGCGGTCTTCCGCGGCGTCGAGCAGGTTGTCCAGATCGCGGGTGGATCGCCGGCCGGAGAAGCGGGCCGTCAGCGAATAGAGGACCGGCACGAGAACAAGCGTCAGGAAGGTGCTCGTGAACAGGCCGCCGATCACGACGATGGCAAGCGGGGCGCTGATGAAGGCACCGCCGCTGCTGCCGCTGACGGCCAGGGGCACCAGTGCGAGCATCGTGGCGAACGCGGTCATCAGGATGGGTCGCAGCCGGTGCCGCCCGCCCTCGATGATGGCGTCCTGGAGGGAAAGGCCGCGGTCGCGATACTGCTCGACCAGGTCCAGCAGGACGATGGCGTTGGTGACCACGACGCCGGTGAGCATCAGGATGCCGATGAGGCCGGGCAGGGAAAGCGACGTCCCGGTGGCGACGAGGGCGATGATGGCGCCGGAGGCGGCGAACGGGATGGCGACCAGGAGCACCAGCGGCTTCAGGAGCGAGCGGAAGGTCGCGACCATGATCAGGTAGACGAGGGCAACCGCCGCGGCCAGCGCGAGGGCGAACTGCGTGAGGACGTTCGACAGCTGCGCGAACACGCCGCCGGTCGATACCGAGGCGCCGGGAGGCAGCGAGACGCTATTGAGCGCGTTCGTGACGTCGGTCTGGACGGCGCGGGTGTTGTTGCCTGTGATCGTCCCCGTGATCGTCACGTCGCGATCGCCGTTGACGCGATCGACTGCCTGCGGTCCATTCACGAGCTGGAACGTGACGAGCGAACCGAGCGGCACGATCCCCTGCGCGGTGGGCACCGGTGTGGCCGCGAGGGCGGCTGCGTTGTCGGCGGAACCCGGCGTCAGCTGGACGCGGACGTTCATGGTCCCCTGCGGCAGGTTCACCTGGGCGGCGACCTGGCCGTTGACCTCCTGGGCGATGATGCCGGCGAGCTGCAGGAGGCTGAGCCCGGAAGCGGTGAGCTTGTCGGTGGGCGTGAGCTGGTAGGTGGGCTTGGAGGCGGCGAGGTTCGACTTGAGCTCGGCCAGGCCGGACACCTTGTTCAGGGCCGCCAGCACTGTCGCCGTCGCGGTCTGGAGATCGGCCGAGTTGGCGGCCCGGACGTCGACCTGCATCTGCGTGCTGCTGGCGTTGGAGCTGCTCTGCGCCTGGCCGACCTGGATCTTGGCCGGGCCGTTGTAGGCCTTCAACGCGTTCTGCACCCCGCTGAGGGCCTGGTTGTACGCGCCCGTGTCGACCAGCACGAGCACCGAGGCGAGCGTGGGGTCGGCGGGGACCGTGCCCGGGGGAGCGAATGGGTCGGCAATGCCGCCGACGACTGCCTGATATGCGTGGATGCCCGGGATGCCTTTCATCAGCTCCTCGACCCTCTGCGTCTCGGCGTTGGTCTGCACGAGGGTCGAGTTCGCCGGCATGGTGATCGAGACCGGGAAGTTGGGGCTCGAAGATTGGTCGAGGAGGTTGACGCGCAGCAGTGGCAGCAGCGCCATTGAGCCGGCAAAGAACACCCCCGTCGCGAGCAGCGCGAGCAGACGGTGGCTGGTCGCCCAACGGATGACCGGCACGTAGACGCGCTGGATGAAGTTGTACTGGAGGCGCCGCTCGGCGCCCTCCGACTTGCTCGCGGGCAGCAAGCGCGATGCGAGGAGGGGCACCACGGTGACGGCGACGACGAGGGATGCCGCAAGGGCCACCACCACGGTGAGCGCGAACGGGCGGAAGAAGCTGCCCGCGATGCCTGTGAGGAAGGCGATCGGGAGAAAGACGGCGATCGTGGTGAGGGTGCTCGAGGAGACCGCGGTGACGATCTCGCGCGCGCCCGTGTAGGCCGCGACGAGCGGTGGCTCGCCCTCGGAGACGTGCCGGCTGATGTTCTCGAGCACGACGATCGCGTCATCCACCACCCGGCCGATCGCGACCATCATCCCGCCGAGCGTGAGGATGTTCAGGGTGATGCCCTGCCACCAGAGAACCAGCAGCGCCACCATCAAGGACAGGGGGATCGAGACCGCGGCCACCACCGTCGCCCGAGCGCTGCGGAGGAACAGGAAGATGACGAGGACGGCGAAGACTGCGCCGAGCAGGCCTTCGCGCAGGATGGTGCCGATGGCGTCGGTGATCGGGGTCGCCTGGTCGGAGATGCTCGCGAACTGGACCCCGTTGCCGATGCGTGACCTGATGTCGGGCAGCGCGTCCTTGACCTCGTTGGCCACCGTCACGGTGTTGCCGTCCGGCGACTTGATGACCTGCAAGCCGATGCTTGGGGTGCCGTTGGTGCGTGTGATCGTGTCGGCCGGCACCGAAACCTGCGCCACGGTGCCGAGCTGGCTGATCGGAACCGGTGTCGGTGCCTTGCCGCCCGGGGCCGCGGTCGGGGTGACGGTGATCTTGCTGATCTGATCGACGCTGGTCAGGGAGCCCGCCACCTGCAGCGGGATCGTCGTGTCGCCCTGCTTGAGCGACCCGATGGACTGCACCGCCGACGCGGCCTGCAAAGCCTGCGTCACCTGGCCGAGGCTGATACCGTGGGCGGCCAGCTTCGCTGGGTCGAGAGTGACATCCACCTCGTCAGTCGGCGCGCCGCTGATCGCCACCGAGGCGACGCCGGCGAGGCCTTTCAGCTTGGGCAGCGCCTGCGCTCGCAGCTGGCCGGCGAGAGTGCCCAGCGGTTCGTTGGCCGACACCGCGTACACCAGGATCGGGATGTCGCTTGTCGAGAAGGTCGAGATCGTGGGCGAGAGAGCCTGCTGTGGAAGAAGTGGCTTGACCTTGTCGAGGGCGGCGGTGATGTCCTGGCGGACGATTCGGATGTCGGTGCCGTCCTTGAACAAAACGATCACGAGGGAGGCGCCCTGGCTCGAGGTCGACTGCACAGTGTCGACGCCGTTCACCCCGGACATCGAGTTGACGACCGGTACGGTGACCTGGTCATCGACGACTTGGGGGGACGCGCCCGGGTAAGGCGTGATGACGATGAAAGCCGGGAAGGAGATGGATGGCAACAGGTCTTGCTGGAGCTGCGTGGCGGCGAGAATTCCACCGCCGAACAGGAGGGCGGCCGCGAGAAAGACGACCCCGCCGAGCTTGAGGGCGAAACGGGTGATTATCGACACCGGGCACCTACCTTACGAGACCAGCGGGGGGTTCTTGACCGTCTTAACCTGGTCCCAGCGCGTTGTCTCTAAGATCCTGATGCGCATGTCCAGCCGGCCAATCGATCGCGAGCGGGCCACAGCCAGCCTCGATGGAGTCAACTCGAATACTCGCCTGACGGCGGTGACGGGGGCTGTCCTCGTCATCCTCCTGGCGGCGCTCGGAGTGACGATCCTTGGCATCCACCGGCTGCTGCCGGCTCATTTCCTGATTGGTTTCCTGGCGATTCCACCTCTCGCGCTGAAGCTGGGATCGACAGGGTATCGGTTCATGCGTTACTACAGCGGCGATCCGAGGTACAGAGCGGCTGGACCGCCGACTCCGTTCCTGCGATTGCTGGCTCCCCTGGTCGTGGTGTCGACGATCGTCGTCTTCGCGACAGGTCTCGAACTGTGGTTCTTCGGGTTGCGGTTTGGCAGCATCTGGATCGCGGCTCACAAGCTGAGCTTCATGGCGTGGCTCGTGATCGCGGGCGTGCATGTGCTGGCCCATGCGGGTCGAACCCTCGAGCTGACCGGCCAGGAATTGTCGTCTGGATCTGGGAGGTGGATGAGCCGCCGTTCCTTGGTGGTCGGCAGCCTCGTCGCGGGCCTCGTGCTGGCGCTGGCAAGCCTTACTTACGCGAGCCCGTTCATCTTTTTCGGAGACGGCTAGAATCCGGCCAGTGGCCGATATCGAGGTCAGCGCAACCAGCCTGATTGTTCACATCAGAGGCGCAGACCAGTTCTTTGCGCTCAAGAGTCAAATTGAGGTGCCGCTCGACCACATCGCGCGCGTGATCGTGAACCCCCCAGAAGCACACAGCATCTGGCACGGCCTCCGCATCGGAGGCACCAACTTGCCCGGGGTGATCACCGCGGGACGCTTCGTGCACCACGGGGAGTGGGCTTTCTGGGACGTGAGCGACCCCGATAAAGCGATCTGCATCGAACTCCACGATGAGCATTACGCCAGGATCGTGGTCGGCGTCGATGACCCTGTTGGGGTCGCCCAGGCGATCACAGCCGCGATCAGCGTAAACCGCCCCGAATAGCGGCGGCCCCCTCGGAGCAGGCGTCCGGGGGCGGTGTAAAATCGGTGACCGATCGTCGGCCTCTTGTTGGTCGCAGGCCTCAATCCCGAGTAGCTCAGTTGGTAGAGCGGCTGACTGTTAATCAGCATGTCGCAGGTTCGAGCCCTGCCTCGGGAGCCAACTCAAGAGGCCCCTTCGAGCCGGCTGCCTATGCAGGCTTTTCCGGCACGCTTCCCGCCTCGCCCTCCTCCTGCCACGGCCAGGTTCGGTAGGCCGCGAACAGCAGGAACAGGCCGAAAAGACCAAGCAGCAGACGTTCGGGCAGCCACAGCGCGAGGACCGCCCCGATCACCGAGGCGGGCGCACCGACCGCCGCCATCCAGCCCGCCGATCTCAGGTCGACGTTGCCGTTGCGGTAGTGCGTGAGGGCGCCGACGGCGGCCGTCGGCAGGATCGCCACCAGCGAGGTGCCTTGCGCCACACGCTGGGCGATCCCAAACCCGACAACCATGACGGGGACGATGAACACCCCCCCGCCCACTCCCGTCAGACCGCTCAGCACTCCGATCACGAAACCGGAGGCGGCGATCAGCAGGTACAGAGTGAGGTCGAGCCCGCCCGCGTGGCCAAAAAGCGCGGCCTGGGTTCCGAGCACCGCGTCGCGCAGCACCTTCAGCCCCACCACGACCAGCAGCAAGGCAACGACGATCTTCAGTCCGCGCTCGGAGATGAGGCGTGACGCTTGCGCGCCAGCGAACGCCCCGGCCGCGCTGCCCAGCACCAGGAACCCGGCGATGGTGAGGTTGACTTGCGGCCTGGCCGCCCCAAAGTAGTAGACGAGGGCGCCGACCAGCGCGATCGGCAGGATGGCGGCGAGCGACGTGCCGATGGCGCGGCGCTGCGTCGTATTCCCCCAGATGACCTGCAGCGGGACCATCAGGAATCCGCCGCCAACGCCGAGCAGGCCGCTCGCGACGCCGGCGACGGCCCCGATCGCCGCCGGTACGTCCCACTGCCGGCGCGGCGCCGCGGCGCCGCTCAGGATTCCTCCAGCACGCGCTCGAACGCACGCATGTATCGCGAGTCGCCATCCCGATCGCGGAGCACCCAGTACTCCGCGCCCCAGAACAGATACGCGTAGACAGGGTGCGCGGGAGTCGACCATCGCATCGTCTCGTTGTAGTTGGTCAACAGATGCTGGGCACGGCAGCTGAACATCTCGCGATCGCGCGGACTCGGCGGCGCGGTGACGGCCTCCCACGGCTCGCTCTGGCCCTCGGTCACCATGAACATCTTGCCCGACCGCCGCACCTGCTCGACACGGGCATCGACCAGCGTGCGCTGCCACGGAGTTGCCGCGCCATCCATGTACACCGTCCTCGATCCCATCCCCGCCAGCGCGTGGCGCGGGTAGTAATCGATGCCGACGATGTCAGCGATCCGCGCGGCCACCGCCAGCGAGTCGCCTTGGTCGCGCGTACGCCACCACTGCGACACCCGAACCGGCGTTGACGTGGGCAGAAACCCGTTCATGATCACCGGCCGCGATGGATCGGCCCGCCTCAGCGCCGCCATCTCCGCAGCCACGAAGTCAACGCCCAGCCGCCACGAGTGCTCCACCCCCAGCGGATCGACCGCCTCGTGCTCGAGCTGCCACGCCAGCACCGACGCACGATCGCGGTATCGCTCGGCGACGCGCGAAACGAACTCGACCGCCCCGGCCAGAAGTGCAGGGTGCGACACCGCGCTCACCAGGCGGCCTTCCGGCAGCGGGCCGTCGAGGCGGTGCGGCGGCACGAAGAACTCCGGGTAGCCGAAATTCTTGACCGCCCCCACGGCCACGATCACCCGCTTGCCGGCCCGCTCCACCGCGTCGAGCTGCGAGTCGAGGTCGCGGAAATCGAACACGCCCGGCCGGGCTTCGATGGAATTCCAGTACGCGGCCACTCGAACCAGCGAGAAGGGAGATTCGAGCAGCCGCGCCAGGGTCGCCCGGCCATCGAGGCCGAACTCCGCCGCCTGCCGCGGCCGAAAGCTGATCCCCAACAGGGTCGAACCGCGCCCAGCAACGGGCACCGACGCAAAGCTCTCGCCCGCCGCCCGCTCGGACCGGGTCACGCGAGCCTCCAGCAGGACCGGCACGGCCAGCGCGCCCACGCCGAGCGCTGCCACCGTCCCGATGCGTCGCCGGAGACGGCCGCGCAAACCTAGGGTTCGGCGCCCTCCAGGGCCGCCGCGCGGTCGACCTGCGGCCGGTCCACCTCCGTCAATGCCTTGCCGATGCGTGTGACCATGCCCGGGCTTACGAGCACGATGATCACGCCCGCGACGATCCAGGCGAGCACGCCGTACGGAAAGTAGTTGTACGGCGCCGCTGGGATCGGGTAGACGTTCGACCACAACGCGTAAGCCAGCAGCGCGATCGCGATCAGGGGAATCACCGGTTGGGCCCCGCGCCACCGCCCAATGCTGCGGAACAGCTTGATCGCGCCGACCTGCGTGGCGAGATAGACGAGCAGCAACGACAACACGCCGATGGTGCCCGCGTACGCGAACACGTTCGCGCCGGTCTGCTCGACCAGGATGATGTCAAGCACGATCGCGATCGACATCACGGTGGCAACCGCCATGTAAGGGGACGCGTGCACCGGATGCACCTTGCCCAGCGCCGCGGGCCCAAAGCCGTCGCGGCCCAGCGCAAACAGCAACCGTGACGCGGCCAGCCCAGTGCCAAGCGCGGAGGCGAACGCCGACACCGTCGCGCCGAGGCTGATCACGATCGCCATCGTCGTGCCCAGGTACGACTTGGCCAGGTCCACCAGCGGCGAGGTCGAGCCCGCAAACGCCGCGACGCCCTTGTCGTCGGTGCCGAACCCGATCGCCTGCGTGTAGCTGATCACCAGGTAGAAGGTGCCCGTGAACAGAACCGCGGCCAGGATCGCACGCGGGATCGACCGCTTCGGGTTGCCGGTCTCCTCACCCAGGGTGGCCGCCCCTTCGAACCCTGCGAACGACAGGAAACCAAACACGCTGGCGAGCGCGACAGCGGAGAAGCCGGCCTTCGGAATCTGGAACGGAACCGTGGACAGCCCGTGCGCGCCTCCGCGACCCAGGATCACGACGGCCAGGAAAAGGATCAGCAGGACGGATACGCCCTCGACGACCAGCGTGGTCCGCGTCGACAGCTTCACCTCACGGTGGGCGAGAAACCAGATCAGCGCGGCGGCGGCGAGCGCGGGTATGAGCCAGTGGATGTTGACGTTCAACAGGCCGAGGAAGGTCTGGAAGAAAAGCCCCACCTCGGCGGTCGACGCGACCGTGAATGCCCCGTAGGTGAGCAGCAAACCCCACGCCGACAGGAAACCCAGGCGCGGACCGAACGAGATTCCATTGAACACGTACACGGAACCGGCGTGCGCGAACTGCCGGCTGAATTCGATGAACGAGAAGGACGTCAGCATGATCGTGATCACGGCGCCCAGAAAAGCGAGCGCCACCGCCGTGCCCGTGATCGATGCGGCCAGCGACCCGTTGAGGGCCATCGCCGCGGTGGGGGCCATGATGCCGACCGAAAGAGCCATGGCCTCGATGACACCCAGCTGCGGGCGTAGCTTGCTCATCTCGAACTCTCCCTCCCTACTGCGCCGGCTGTTCACGCCGGCCGAGCAAGATTGTATAAAGGGACGCGACCGATTAGAGGTGTCGCTTTTGGGGGGCCCTCTACGCGGGCTTCGCCGCGGGACCCTCGTCCAGGCCCACCCAGCCGTGCAGCAGGCGCAGGGGCCGCGGCGCCCACCAGTTCCAGCGCCCGAGCAGGGCCATCAGCGATGGCACGAGGAAGCCGCGCACGACCGTGGCGTCGATGAGCACGCCGGCCGCGATGCCGATACCGAGCTCCTTGATGAAGATGATCTGCGAGGTGGCGAAGGCGCCGATCGCAACGCAGAACAGAAGCGCGGCCGCGGTGATGATCCGGCCCGTGCGCTGGACGCCAAGCGCCACCGCCTCCGCGTTGGTGGATCCCGAGTCGTACGCCTCCTTGATCCGGGTCAGCAGGAAGACGCCGTAGTCGGTGGAGAGCCCGAACACGATGGCGAACAGGAGCACCGGCTGCGTCGACTCCAGGGCGCCCTGGCTCGCGTAGCCGAGCAGGTCCTGGAACCGCCCGTCCTGGAAGACCAGAACGAGCACGCCGAACGCGACGCTCAAGGTGAGCAGGTTCATGACCACGGCCTTGATCGGGAGCACGATCGACCCAGTGAGCAGGAAGAGGAGCACCAGCGTCGCCACCGCCACGATCGCGATCGCCAGCGGCAGGTGCGAAGCGAGCGACGTCTGCAGGTCGGCGAACTGCGCGGCCTGGCCTCCGACGAGGACAGGAAAGGGCGCGCTCTGGTCTCGAATGTCGCTGACGACCTTCTGGGTCGACTGGTCGAAGTTGCCGCCGCTCACGTGGACATCGATCCGCCACGTGTCAGAGCCCGCGGGCTGAGGTGCGCTCGCGTCCGTGACACCGCCGATCGACCGCAGGCTCCTCGCGTATGACTGCACGGCCGCGCCGTTGGATGACGGCGTCGCGACGACCACGATGATCGGGTCGCCAGACGGCGCGCCGAAGTCCTTGATGAGCGCGTCGTGGACCTGCCTTGCCGCCGTGCCCGCCGGAAGGTCGGTCTGGTCGACCGAGTTGAACCGGATGCCGAGGAACGGCAGCCCGAGCAGGATGAGGAAGGCGGCGCTCAGAACCGCGACCGGCACCGGCCGCCGCATCACAAACCACGAGAACCTGTACCAGAAACCACTGCTGGTCGCGGGGCTCGTGACCACCTGCTGCCAGCGACGCGGCGCCAGCATGTTGACGCGAGGGCCGAGCAGGCGCAGGGCCGCGGGCAGGAGCGTGAGCGCGACCAGAGATGCGGTCAGCGCGACGATGACGCCGGCGACGCCCATCGACCACAGGAAGTTGATCGGGAACACGGTGAGCGACCCCACTGCGGCGGCGATGGTCAGCGAGCTGAACAGGACGGTGCGGCCGGCCGTGCGCAGCGTTTGCCGGATGGCGGCCGCGGGATCGGCTCCGGCGGCCATCTCCTCGCGGAAGCGCGACACCATGAACAGGCTGTAGTCGATCGCCAGCCCCAGGCCCATGCCCGTCGCCAGGTTCAAGGCGAAGATCGAGACGCCGTGCACCTCGGTCACGCCGCGCAGGAACAGGAACGTGCCGAGGATGACCACGCCGCCGACCAGCGGCGGGAGGAGCGCGGCGATCAATCCGCGGAACACCCACAGCGACAGCAGGAACAGGATCGGAAACGCCATCAGCTCGGCGCGCCCAAGGTCGCCGGTGATGATGGTGTTGAGCTGCTGGTTGATCGCGGCGTACCCGCCGAGCTTCACATTGGGATCGCCCTTCAGCTGGTCGGCGATGCGCCCTTCGGCCGCCACCGCCTGCTGGTCGCTGACCTTCTTCCACGAAGCGACCACCATCGTGCTGAGACCGTCGCTCGACAGCAGGGCGGCGTCGTGGGTGCCGTAGTAGGTCACCACGTGGTCGACCTCCGATTGGCCTGCCATGACCGCCGCGACCTTGTTCACTTCGGCGATCGAAGCTGCGGCGCTTGCGCCCTGGCCGATTCGCACCACCGCAACCAGCCCGCCGTCCGCGCGCAGCCCGCTCGCGCTCTCGAGCCTGGCGACGGCCTGGCTGCTCTGCGCGCCCGGGTCCTGGAAACCCCCGACCTGCAGCGACCTGGAAACGCTTCCGCCGAAGATGCCGGCGATCGAGGCGAACACGACGCCCGCGATCACGAACATCCACGGCCCGCGATTGATCAGCCGGGCGATTCGATCGAACATCACCTCTTCGTCTCCCTGACCCGGTCCAGGTCCTTAGCCAGGCTCGAGTAAAAATCGGCGCACCAGGTGTGCAGGCCGACGCCGAACTTCAAGACCTCGTATTTCATCCGGTGGTCGCGCGACGCGGCCATCGGCTCGTTGGCGCGAAGCGCTGCCGCGGTTTGCATATGCCGTTCGCTCATCGCGGCGAGCAGGCGCACCGTGTCCTTGCGGGTCGATGCGTCGGAGAAGAAGAGCTTCAGCAGCATCTCGTCGCGGATCTCCAGCTTTCTCACCTCGGTGTCGGTCACCCATGCGTTGAACACCTGCCGCCCTTTCGCGGTGAGGTGGTGGATGGTCCGCGGCCGCGTGCCGCGCGAGGCGTCCTCAGCCTTGACCAGCCCCGCCTTGACGAGGCGCTTGAGCTCGGGGTAGATCTGCCCGTAGCTGATCGCCCAGAAGTGCCGGGTCGAGATGTCCGCCAGCTGTTTGATGTCGTAACCGGATTGCGGCCCGTTGGCCAGCATCCCCAGCACCACGTAGGACGTCGGGGTCAATTCCATATCGCTGTTAGATATATCATCCAGATGTATCGAAAGTCAAGGTGGCAATTCTCAAACCGGGTGTTAACCTGCCAATAACGGGGGGCGGCTAGGGTCTAGCGCCGAGGGCGGACTGCGATTTTGCGCAGTCCGGGTTATCGGGTTCTCAAGGGGGAAATGCATGAGACGTGTAGTCAGGTTTGTGTTGATTGCCGCCCTGGCGGTGGGGACGCAGATGGCGGTTCCGCCGGCATCCGCGTCCACGACAAACACCAGGGAAAACGTTCAATCGGGATGCCAGCTCGGCAACGGGGTCAAGGGCGTGATCAACGTCGTGTTCGACAACGTCCATCTCGCGCG
>DASXBJ010000042.1:0-2628 GCA_036491755.1 Candidatus Dormiibacterota bacterium | reverse complement strand
AACGGGAAGCTCCGTGACCGGGTGGAGGTCGACGCGTCGATTTCGGAGTCGGACGCCGAGGCGGTGGCGCTCGCGTCGGAGAAGGTCGCGGCGGCCCTGAACGGTGGTTCGCCCCGGCGCGTGGTGGTGCGGCCGCCCAAGTTGGTCAACGTCGTCGTCTGAGCGTTCCGCGTTCTTCGACCATGGCCCGCAAGCGCAGCAATTACGTCGCCACGTTCGCCGTCCTTGCGACGGCGGCGTTGGCCTTCAGCCTTCTCCAGTCGCTGATCGTCCCGGCCATTCCCCAGTTCGAGAGCACGCTGCACACGTCGGAAAGCTCGGCGAGCTGGCTGTTGACGGCCTACCTCCTGAGCGCCGCCATCGCGACACCGATCCTCGGCCGGGTGGGCGACATGGTGGGCAAGGAACGCGTGATCGTCGCCGTGCTCGTCGCGCTGTCCGTCGGGTCGCTGATCGCAGGGTTGGCCACGACACTGCCGGTCATGCTCGTCGGCCGCGTGATTCAGGGCACGGGCGGAGCGGTGTTCCCCTTGTCGTTCGGGATCATCCGCGACGAATTCCCCGCCGAGCGGGTCGCCGGCGCCATCGGCGTCATGTCGGCCATCCTCGGCGCAGGCGCCGGTGCCGGCATCGTGCTGGCGGGTCCGATCCTCGAGCACCTGGATTACCACTGGTTGTTCTGGATCCCGTTGATGATGTCGGTGGCCGCGACCATCGCCACCTTTCTCTTCGTGCCTGAGTCGCCGGTGCGGGCGCCGGGCCGCATCAATTGGCTAGGCGCCGGATTGATGTCCGGATGGCTGATCACCGGCCTGCTCGCGATCACCTACGCGCCCACCTGGGGATGGGGGAACCTGTCGGTGCTGGCGCTCTTCTCGGCGACCGTCATCCTGCTGGTGATCTGGGTGATCGCGGAGAACCGGTCCAAGTCGCCTTTGGTCGACATGAAGATGATGCGGATCCCTGCGGTCTGGAGTACGAACCTTGCGGCCCTGCTGTTCGGGTTCGGCATGTTCGCGATGTTCATCGTGCTGCCGCAGTTCACCCAGACGCCGACCCGGGTCGGGTATGGGTTCGGCGCGTCGGTGACCGCATCGGGCTTCTATTTGGCGCCGTTCGCCGCGGCCATGGTGATCGTGGCCCCGATGACGGGTCGCCTCAGTGCGCTCGTGGGTTCGAAGATGGTCCTGGTCGTCGGGTCGCTGTTTGCGGCCTCCAGCTACTTCGTGCTCGTGTTCGTTCACAACGTGGAATCGATCGTGTACGTCGCGACCGGTCTGCTCGGCGTCGGGATCGCTCTGGGCTTCGCCAGCATGTCGAACCTCATCATCGAGGCCGTGCCCGCGGAGCAGACCGGCGTGGCCACCGGCATGAACACGAACATCCGCAACATCGGTGCGGCGCTGGGCAGCGGCATCGCGACCAGCCTCATCATCAGCTCCTTGTTGCCTGACGGCTATCCCAACGAGGAGGGCTACGTCCTCGCGTTCATCGTGAGCGGGGCCGGGCTGGTCGTGGCCGCTTTGGTCGCGCTGCTCATTCCGGGGCGAACGGACCCGGCCGCGGCCCGACTTCACGCGCCGCATCCGGCGTTGACGGCCGAGGCCGAGGCGATCGTCGGGGCGATCGCGGTGGGACCCGAGGACCTGGCCTAAGCCGTCAAAGGACGGGCCCGCCAGATCCGGTCAACGTGGAGGTCGAATGCGCTGCCGCCGCTGCACCTCGGACGAGGACATGGGGGGTGCATACGGCCGTTCGCTGCCCTGCTTCTCAAAGACCGGCAGTGGGTCCCTACCGAGAAGTGTCGGAAACGGCCAACGGGTAGCTGTTCGCATCTGTTTGAAGGGGTAGGAATTCGTCGTATACAGCCCGAAAGGGCCGCGTCCCCGTTCGAACGAAGACGGACCGCGCCGTCGTGGCTCAGTCCTTGAACCCCGCCAGCACTTCCTTCCACGCCTCCGCGTCCACCTTGTAGGGCGCGTAGAAGCTGAAGCGGTCGACGGCGTCGCCGAAGCGGGACCGGACCTCGGCCGCCACCTTGTCGAGCGGGGCCACGACCGCAAAGGCGTTCAGGACCTCGTCGTCGATGATCTCGCCCATCTTCACCCACTCGCCACGCTTGGAGAGTGTGTTGAGCTCGGCCTGCATGTCGCCCCAGCCGTGCAGCTCGAGGACGGGGCGGTAGGCGGGCGTCGAGCCGTAGAACGCGATCTGTTGGCGCACCGCCTGGTCGGCCGCCTCTCTCTCCTTGTCGTTCGCACCGGTCACGACGAAGCCCGGGTACGACACCGTGAGGTCCGCCCGCGTCTTGCCCGCCTTGGCCGCGCCACGCTCCAAGGCGGGGAGGCTCTTCTCGCGTAGGTACCGCTCCGTCGTGAACCCGTGGACGAGGAAGCCGTCGCCCACCTCGCCCGCCACCTCGGTCATGTGCTCGCCGACGCCGGCCAGGAGGATCTTCGGGTTGCCGTGTGCGTTGGGGCCGGGGTCGAAGAACGGCGTCATCAGCGTGTGCGTGTAGAACTCGCCGCGGAAGTCGAGCTTCTCGCCGGTCTCCCACGTCTTCCAGATGGCCCGGATGGCGAGGATCATCTCGCGCATGCGCGGCGCCGGGTGCGACCACGGCATGGA
>DASXBJ010000041.1:0-1644 GCA_036491755.1 Candidatus Dormiibacterota bacterium | reverse complement strand
ATCTCGGGCCAGTCCCACCCCCACGGCTGCCCGGAGACCCCCGGCGAACACGTCGCGCACCTCGTGCACGCGGCGTCGCACCACGCGCACCTCCGCCACCACTGAGCCCGGTCGACCGCCGCCCGGTCGCACGCGACCGATCCAGCGCTGCGCAGGACAACCCGGCTAGAACATGGCCGGGGCACAGGCCTGTGACCCCGGAGGGTTGACGAGGACAGACCACGAGGAGGTCCCATGCTGGCTACCCAGTACCCGGTGCTCGATGCGTTCCTGACGATCCTGTACTTCTTCTTGTTCTTCGTCTGGATCTGGCTGGCCATCATGGTGTTCTTCGACATCTTCCGCAGCCACGACATGGGAGGCTGGGCCAAGGCGCTGTGGGTCATCTTCATCATCATCCTCCCGTTCCTCGGGGTCTTCCTCTACCTCGTCATCCGCGGCGGCTCGATGCACGAGCGGTCCGCCCAGCAGGCCGCGCTCCAGCAGAAACACTTCGATGCCTACGTGCGCCAGGCCGCGGGGACCCAGGGCGCCGACACGGCGACGCAGCTCTCCAAGCTCGCCGACCTGAAGAACCAGGGCATCCTCACCGAGGACGAGTTCCAGTCCGAGAAGGCCAAGCTGCTGGCGCTCTAGGGCAGCCCGCCCCGCGCTTCTCCGACGCTTCGTCACCGGGGAGGGCACATCGGTGACGCCGGAAGAGCCGGAGACCTCACCAACCAACGCCGGGACGTCGGGGCCGCCTAGCGGCCCGCCGCCCCCACCGGCTCCGGGCCCCGGTGCGAGCGCCAGCGCCACGCCCCCAGCCTCGGCGCCCGACGCGTCGGAGCGCCTGGCCACTCAGATCGAGACGGATGTCCACGAGGCACTGCCGTGGCGCTCCATCGCGAAGCGGAGCGTCGCGGTGGTGGTGTTCGGCGTCACCATCTACCTGGTCTTCCCGAGTCTGGTCGCGGTGTTCAGCTCGTTCCCAAAGCTGACCTCGCTCGATCCGATCTGGTTCACCCTCGCCCTGGCTTTCGAGGTCGCCTCCTTCGTCTGCACCATCGCGCTCCAACGCATCGCGCTCCGCACGAAGGCCTGGTTCTCGGTGAGCACCTCGCAGCTGGCCGGCAACGCCATCAGCCTCGTGGTGCCGGGCGGCGCGGCAGTGGGCGCGGCCACGCAATTCCGCATGCTGGCCAAGGCGGGCAACGACACCACCACGACCGTCGGCGGACTCACCGCGTTCTCGCTCCTCAACATCGCGGGGCTGCTGGGCCTGCCGATCTTCGTGCTGCCGGCCATCCTCGCCGGCACGCCGATCGCACGCGGACTCCTCACAACGGCGCTGCTCGGCCTCGGCGCCTTTGTCCTCTTCACCGGCTTCGCAGTCGCCGTCCTGTTGCTCGATGGCCCCATCCGCTGGATCGGTCGGGTCGTCCAGGCGGCGCGCAACCGCTGGCGACGCAAGGCCGAGCCGATGAGCGACCTGCCCGAGCGTCTCGTGCGCGAGCGCAACAGCATCCGCGATGTGTTGGGTCAGCGCTGGAAAGAAGCGGCGCTCCTCAGCAGCGGGCGTCTGTTCCTCGACTACGGCTGCCTGCTGGCGTCGATCCGCGCGACCGGAGCGAGGCCCAACCCCTCGCTCGTCCTCCTCGCCTA
>DASXBJ010000040.1:0-19148 GCA_036491755.1 Candidatus Dormiibacterota bacterium | reverse complement strand
GCAATCGCGGCCGATCCCGAACCTGAGCGGCAGCCGGCACTGGACGCCGTCAGCTCGACTCGGCCCCCGATGCCCAGCGTGACGTCGACCGTGGTCGCCTGGCCGTCCGCAACCACCGGGAGTGGAGGCAATGGAAGCGGGGGAGGAGACGGTTTCGAGGAGGCGACATCGATCATTCCCGCCTGGCAGCACAACCCCGCCGAATCAAAGCAGACCGTTTCGCTGCAGGCGCTGCCGCCCGAGGAGGTTGCGCAGGGCGCGAGCTACGCCGCGCTGCTGACATTCGAGTCGGGGCCTTTCGCGGGCCGGATCGTGGCGCTGCCGAACCAGATGGTCTCCATCGGGCGGGCGCCCGACAACGACGTCGTCGTCGGCGATCCCGCGACCTCCGGCCACCACGGCAGGATCGAGGTCCGTGGCAGCTACTTCTGGATCAGCGACCTCGGAAGCACAAATGGGACGCTTGTCAACGGCGAGCCCGTGATCGAAAAGCAGCTTGCCGAGGGCGACCTCATCGCAGTCGGCCAGAACACGATCCGCTTCACGCTCGAGAGCTAGGAGCCGAGCCCCTAGGTCCGATTGGCTCCCGACGTCGACCTGATCGCTTGGAGCAGCACCTCGATTTCGCCCATGTGGACGCGGATGTGCGAGATGCAGGGTCGCGTCAGGAACTGCCACGCCGGCAGGCCGTCCAGGCTCGCGACCTCCGCCCACACTGAAGGCTCGAGGTATTCCTGTCGATGCTGTTGGTTCGCCCTCAACTGCACCTTGGCGTCCAGCGTTGCGTCAGTCTGACCCTCGAGCCAGTCCATGACCGACGGGCGCACCTCGCCGAGGTATTCGATGACGTCTCCCCTGGCCACGGAACCGGCCAGCGTGTCCGCCACCACGTCGCTGATTCCCGCGCCGTACAGCGCCCCGGATGGGAACGAATCGCGCCACCTCGGCCGGTCGGCCACCTCCGGTGCCCCTTGCAGCGCCGAGTGGATCGCCCAGTCGAGGGTCCTGGCGCAGTGCCACAGGATGAAGCCGGGCTTGCTCGTCTCGGGCAGCGCCCGCGCGTTCCATTCCTCGTCGGTCAACCCGTCCAGGCGGCCCTGGATGAGGTTGAACGATGCATCAAGCTGGAGGCGAAGGACATCGGTGCCGGTCATGACTCTCTCCTAGGGCTAGTAACCTTCAGGCCGACGGTTAAACGAGTTGGAGGTTCAACTATGGCAGTCAAGGCATTTTCGGACGAGTGGGCGAACCTGTTCAAAGCAGAGATCAACAGGTCCAACGCTTACAAGACGGCTGCCAAAGGTTGGAAGTGGACGGTGGGCCTGGTCGTTGAGGGAGAGCCCGACAAGCACTTTCCCGAAACGAGAGGAGTCGTCATGGACCTCTTCGACGGCGAGGCGCGCGACATCAAGGTGGGCTCGTCAGGCGACGCCCAGAAATGCGACTTCGTGGTGACGGCGCCCTATTCGCGCTGGAAGCAGGTGGCCACCAAGGAGCTGGATGCGACCAAGGGCATGCTCCAGGGCAAGTTGAAGCTCAAGGGCGACCTGCCGACAATCGTGCGTTACACGAAAGCCACGCAGGAGCTGACCGAGGCCACGACGCGGGTCGAGGTCGAATGGCCCGACGAACGGTAAAGGCTCATGGCAAGCCGCCAGCCATGGTCGAGTACGCGGATCTCGAGCCCAGCGCCTTCGCCTCGATGCTGGGAGGCCTCATCGAAGCGAACGTGACCAGCCGGCCGGAGCGAAGGCGCGACTTTGACCATCTGTCGGCGCGAGTTGGGATCTGGGTCGACGACATCGATGAGGGTGTGACGCTCGACTTCAAGCGCGGTTCGTTGACCATGCACAACGGCCTGCGTGCCCGGCGCGCGATCACGATCCGAACGGACGCCGAAACCGTGATGAGCCTCAGCAACCTGAAGATCGGCCTGCTTGGCCTCCCTGTCTACTACGACGCCGTGGGCCGTGGCGTGGCCAAAAAGCTCATCCAGGGAAAGCTGAGGATCGACGGCTTGCTGGGCAACATCGCGACTCTCAACACCGTCACGCGAATCTTCTCCGTGCAGTAGGTGAGCAAGCTGACTGTGGTGGGCGCCGGCAGCATGGGGGCTCAGATCGCGCAGCAGGCTGCGCTCCACGGAGTCGAGGTCCGCCTGCACGACCAGAGCGAGGATCAGCTGCGCAAGGCCGTCGAGTTGAACCGCGGCCACCTGATGCGACGCGTGGAGAAGGGGAAGCTGGACCCGGACGCGGCGGAATCCGCGCTGGCGCGCGTCCAGCCGACGACGGACCTGCGGCAGGCGGCGAGCCAGGCCGACGTCGTCATCGAGGCGGTGTTCGAGGACCTCGACGTGAAGCGGGCCATCTTCGCCGAGCTCGATCGGCTGGCGCCACATGAAGCGGTGCTGGCGAGCAACTCGTCGACGATGGGGATCAGCCAGATCGCGAGCGGGACCTCTCGCCCGGAGCGGTGCGTGAACATGCACTTCTTCTATCCGGTGCTGGTGATGGACCTGGTGGAGATCGTGCGCGGGCCGGCGACCTCTGACGACACAGTCGAGCGGGCGATGTCCATGGCGCGCGAGATGGCGCGCACGCCGGTGCTGATCAACCAGGAGATCGACGGGTTCATCGTGAACCGCATCCTTCATTCGGCAACGCAGGAGGCGTACCGGCTGCTGGACGCCGGGGTGGCCTCTTTCGAGGACATCGACATCGCGGTCGAGAAGGGCCTGAACTGGCCAATGGGCCCGTTCCGGCTGGGTGACTTCAGCGGGTTGGACGTGACCTACAACGCTCGCTTGCACATGTACCGCACCACGGGCGACGAGCGGTTCAAGCCATCGCCGCAGCTCGAGGCGAAGGTGAGGGCGGGCCGGCTGGGCCGCAAGACGGGGGAGGGGTGGTACTCGTATGACAGGTAGTTTCTGGCGTGCCCCCACCCTGATATGAGGATCCATCATGTCGGGATTGCGGTGGTTGAGCTTGAGCAGTCGATCGAGCTCTACCGATCGGTGTTCGGAGCCGAATTGCTGCAGCGTGCAACCAGCGGGCAGGACGGGCTGGAGGCCGCGTTTCTGCGCATGGACGACACCGAGCTCGAGCTGATGGCGCCCCTGAGCGAGGACTCGCCGGTAGGCAAGTTCGTGGCCAAGCGAGGACCTGGACTGCACCACGTCGCCTACGCGGTCGCCGACATCCGCCGCTCCCTCCGTGACGCCCGCGCCGCCGGCCTCGAGCTCATCGATGCCGAGCCCAGGATGGGCATGCACGGCTCGATGATCGCCTTCATACATCCGAAGAGCGCCGGCGGAGTGCTGACCGAGCTGGTGCAGGCTTGACGGAAGACCTCACGAACGACAGCGGGCTGCCTCTCAAGCCGGTCTACACGGCGGCGGACCGCACCGCCGAGGAGCCGCCTCCCGGCGCTTTTCCGTACACGCGCGGCATCCACCGGGACATGTATCGAGGGCGCCTGTGGACGATGCGCCAGTACGCGGGGTTCGGCAGCGCCGCGGAGTCGAACCAGCGATACAGGTTTCTGCTCGAGCAGGGCCAGAACGGCCTGTCGGTGGCCTTCGACCTGCCCACGCAGATCGGTTACGACTCCGACCACCCGATGGCCAACGGCGAGGTCGGCAAGGTCGGCGTGGCGATCGATTCGCTCGAGGACATGGAGGTGCTGTTCAAGGACATCCCCCTCGACAAGGTTTCAACCTCGATGACGATCAACGCGACCGCATCCATGCTCCTGCTCCTGTACGAGCTGGTCGCCGAACAGCAGGGATGCCCGCCGGCAAAGATCACGGGCACCGTACAGAACGACATCCTCAAGGAGTACGCGGCGCGGGGGACCTACATTTTTCCGCCCCGGCCCTCCATGCGCCTGATCACCGACGTCTTCTCCTACTGTGGCCGGCAGCTGCCGAACTTCAACACGATCTCGATCTCGGGCTATCACATCCGCGAGGCGGGCTCGACCGCCGCGGAGGAGATCGCGTTCACGCTCAGCCATGCCATTGCATATGTGGAGGCGGCGAAGGCTGCGGGGCTCGCGATCGATGAGTTCGGGCCGCACCTCTCGTTCTTCTTCGCCTCGCACATGGACTTCTTCGAGGAGGTCGCCAAGTTCCGCGCGGCGCGGCGGATGTGGGCGAGGATCATGCGCGATCGCTTCCATGCGACCGACCCGCGCTCGCTGGCCCTGCGCTTTCACACGCAAACCGGCGGTGTCACGCTGACTGCTCAGCAGCCGTTGACCAACGTGGTGCGCACCGCGCTGGAGGCGATGAGTGCCGTGCTCGGGGGAACACAGTCGCTGCATACCAACGGATACGACGAGGCGCTCGGGCTGCCGTCGCGAAACGCTGCCGAGCTGGCTCTGCGGACGCAGCAGGTGATCGGCCACGAGACCGCGGTCCCGCTGGTGGCCGACCCGCTCGGCGGCTCGTATTACGTGGAGAGCCTCACGGACAGGGTCGAGGAGGAGGCGCTCGCGATCATGGCCGAGGTCGATGAGCTCGGCGGCGCGGTGGCGTGCATCGAGGCGGGATGGACCCAGAGCCGGATCGCCGACAGCGCATACCGGCTGCAGCAGAGAATCGAATCCGGCGAGCGCGTCGTCGTCGCCGTCAACAGGTACACGGAAACCGACGCGCGTCCTGTCGAGATCACGAAGGTCAGCCCCCGGCACCAGGTGGCGCAGGCTCGCGCGCTGAAGAAGCTGCGCGCCCGGCGGTCGCAGGCCGTGGTCGACCGGCACCTGGCCGAGCTCGAGCGCGCGGCTCGCGGTACCGAGAACCTCATGCCTCCGCTCAAGGCGGCGCTGGCCGATTACGTCACGATCGGCGAATGCTGCGCGGTGCTGCGCGGAGTCTTTGGCGAGTATCAACCAGGGGAGGCGGCTTGATGGGCAACCAACCGACGGTGATCCCGATGATGGCCTATGAGAACGGGCCGGCGGCGATGGACTGGCTGGCTCGGGCATTCGGGTTTCGCGAGCGCGACCGCCGGCTAACGCCGGAGGGCCTGCTCACCCACGGGGAGATGGCGGCCGGAGACGGCGTGATCATGATGGCCACGCCATCACCGCACTACCGTGGGCCGAAGCGCCACCGCGAGACATGCGAGGAGGCGCGAAGATGGTCGGAGGTGCCCTACATCGTCGACGGCCTTCTCGTTTACGTCAACGACGTGGACGGGCACTTCGATCGCGCGAAGCGCGAGGGCGCGACCATCCTGTCGCCGATCGAGAGCGGCCCCGATGGGAAGCGGTATCGCGCCGAGGATGTCGAAGGTCATCGCTGGATGTTCGTCGAAAGATCCGATGGCTGAAACGCCGTCCCGAAAGCACAAGGTCGACCCTCTCAACCAGCTTCGTCAGCGCAGGTACGAGGCCGGGCACGGCGACGCCGAAGCGTTCAACCGGCAGCATTCGAAGGGCCGCCTGACCGCTCGCGAGCGCATCGCCCGCCTGGTCGACCGCAACTCGTTCGAGGAGATCGACATCTTCGCCACCCACCGCGCCTACGGCTTCGGCATGGAGGAGAGGAGGATCGCCGGCGACGGGGTGGTCACGGGCATGGCGAGGATCGATGGACGCGACGTCGTCGTCTTCAGCCATGACGCATCCGTGTTCGGCGGCTCGCTGGGGGAGGTGTTCGCCGAGAAGGTCATCAAGGTGATGGACCTCGCCCTGCGCAACCGGATTCCCATCATCGGAATCAACGACTCGGGCGGCGCTCGCATCCAGGAGGGGGTGGTCTCACTCGCGGGATACACCGAGATCTTCTGGCGCAACGTCGAGGCCAGCGGGCTCATCCCGCAGTTGAGCCTCGTGCTGGGGCCGTGCACGGGCGGTGCCGTCTACTCTCCGGCGATCACCGATTTCACCTTCATGGTCCACGGCGTGGGGTACATGTTCATCACGGGTCCGGAGGTGATCCGCGTCACGACCGGCGAGGAGGTGACGTTTGACTCACTCGGCGGCGCCGAGGTGCACAACGTCAAATCCGGGGTGGCGCACTTCCTCGCCGAGAGCGAAGACGAATGCTTCGCGCAGGTGCGACGGCTGTTCAAGTACATCCCGCAGAACTGCGACGAGAAGGCGCCCACGGTCGAGACCGCTGACGATCCCGAGCGGGCTGAGCCCGGCCTGGCCACGATCGTTCCCGACAACCCCAAGGAGCCGTACGACATCAAAGAGGTCGTGCGGATGGTCGTCGACCGCGGGGAGTTCTTCGAAGTCCAACCGTACTTCGCTATGAACATCGTCGTCGGGTTCGCGCACCTTGATGGACAGTCGGTGGGGGTGGTGGCGAACCAGCCGAAGGTGATGGCCGGCGCCCTCGACATCAACGCCTCCGTCAAGGCGGCGCGCTTCGTGCGCTTCTGCGACGCTTTCAACATCCCGCTCGTCACCTTCGTCGACGTGCCGGGCTTTCTGCCTGGCACGGCGCAGGAATACGGCGGGATCATCCGGCACGGCGCCAAGCTCCTGTACGCGTACAGCGAGGCGACCGTGCCGAAGCTCACCGTGATCACGCGCAAGGCGTACGGCGGCGCGTACTGCGTCATGTGCAGCAAGCACGTGCGGGCCGACTTCAACGTGGCATGGCCCACGGCCGAGATAGCGGTCATGGGCCCCGAGGGGGCGGTCAACATCATCTTTCACCGTGAGCTGGAGGCGGCCGCCGACCCGAGGGCGCGCAGGGCGGAGCTCGTGTCGGAGTACACGGAGCGGTTCGCCAACCCCTACATCGCGGCCGAGCGCGGCTACATCGACGACGTCATCGAGCCGACGCGCACTCGGCTGGAGCTCATCCGCGCGCTGCGCATCGCGTCCCGGAAGGAGAGGCGTCGCAGCCCAAGGTGGCACGGCAACATCCCGCTGTGAGCCATCAGGCCTACAAGAGCAACTCCGCTCAACCCGCGGCGACACCTGGTGGGCGCTAGGCTTTTCTGCCAGTGAAGCTGCTCGAATACCAGGCCAAGGAGGTGCTCGCCTCGCTTGGCATCGCGATCCCCCCGGGCCGGGTCGCGCACACCCCAGACGAGGCGGCCGCCGCCTGCCGGGAGCTCGGCCCTGTCGCGGTCAAGGCGCAGGTGCCGGTCGGAGGTCGCGGCAAGGCCGGCGGAATCAAGCTGGCCAGGACGCCGGACGAGGCCCGCGCGGCGGCGGCGCAGATCATCGGCATGGACATCAAGGGCTTCAAGGTCCCGCTGGTCTACTGCGAGGCGGCGCTCGACATCCAGCGTGAGATCTACCTGGGCTTCACCGTCGATCGTGATGCCCGCGCCAACATCCTCATGCTGTCGGCCAAGGGCGGGATGGAGATCGAGCAGGTGGCCGAGGAATCGCCCGAGTCGATCGCGCGTCTCTATCCGAACCCGTGGCGCGGGCCGCTCGACTTCGAGCTGGCCCAGCTCGTGTACGACGCGGGCCTGGGCGAGCTGGCGCGGCCCATCGCCGCCCTGATCAAAAAGCTGTACCGCGCCATCCCAGACCTCGACGCGGTCACCGCCGAGATCAACCCGCTCGTGGTGACGAGCTCCGGGGAGGTGATCGCCGGTGACGCGAAGCTCGAGGTCGACGAGAACGCGATGTGGCGCCACAAGGACCTCGAGGCGGCATACGGATCGGTGCTGGAGGGCGACCCATACGAGGTCGAGGCGAAAAAGCGCGGCCTCACCTACGTGTCGCTGGGTGGCGACATCGGCATCATCGGCAACGGAGCGGGACTCTGCATGGGCACCCTCGACCTGGTCCAGCGTGCCGGCGGGCGCCCGGCGAACTTCTGCGACATCGGCGGCGGCGCCAAGGCCGAGGTGGTCGAGAACGCGCTTGCGGTCATCCTGATGAACCCCGCGGTGAAGGGCGTGGTGATGAATGTGTTCGGCGGCATCACCCGCGGTGATGAGGTCGCGAAGGGGCTGGTGGCCGCGCGCGACAACCTGAAGATGAAGCTGCCGCTGGTCGTCCGCCTCAGCGGCACGCGTGCCGAGGAGGGACGCGAGATCCTGAAGCAGCACGGGATCGAGCCGGGCGTCAGCGCGTGGGAGGCGGCGCAGAAGATAGTCGAGCTCACCGGAGCCAAAACCCACTCATGAGCATCCTTCTCGACGGGTCGACAAGAGTCATCGTGCAGGGCATTACCGGCCGTGAGGGATCTTTTCACGCCGAGCAGATGCAGTCCATGGGGACGAAGGTCGTCGGCGGCACGAGCCCTGGCAAGGGCGGGACGGAGCACCTCGGGGTGCCGGTGTTCAACACCGTCGCCGATGCGGTGAAGGCGACCGGCGCGACGGCGTCCGGGATCTTCGTGCCGCCGCCGTTCGCCGCGGACGCGATCATGGAGGCGGCCGCAGCGGGGATCACCCTGGTCGTATGCATCACCGAGGGCATCCCCATCCAGGACATGATCCGGGTCAAGGACTATCTCCGCGGCCACCCCCAGGCCCGCCTCATCGGCCCCAACTGTCCAGGGCTCATCACCCCGGGGGCGGCGAAGATCGGCATCATCCCCCAGAACATCACCAGGTCCGGCCATGTCGGGCTGGTTTCGCGCAGCGGCACGCTGACCTACGAGGTCGCGACCGCCCTGACCGCGGCGGGGCTGGGGCAGTCGACGATCGTCGGGATCGGCGGCGACCCCGTGCTCGGCCTCACCTTCCGCGACGTGGTCGAGATGTTCGAGAAGGATGCCGAGACCACCCACCTGGTGGTCATCGGCGAGATCGGCGGCAGCGACGAGGAGCACGCCGCCGAGGTCCTGGGTCGCGGCACGCGGCTGAAGACCGTCGCCTTCATCTCCGGCCGCACCGCGCCGGAGGGCAAGCGGATGGGGCACGCCGGAGCGATCATCTCCGGCAACCGCGGCACCGCCAAGAGCAAGGAAGAGGCGTTTCGCAAAGCGGGCGTCGCCGTCGCCGAGACTACCGACGAGATCGTCGGCCTCCTGCGGTGAGCGCGATCCCGGTCACGTGGACCCGGGCACTGCCCGCCGACCGGCTGCGCGAGCTCGCGCTCCTGGCCGCTCTTGGGGTATGGCTGGTGTACACCCGAATCTACTGGGCCCTCCAGGCGGCACACCTGGTGGCGCCTCCGTGCCCCTTTTACTACCTGACGGGGCACCCGTGCCCGTTCTGCGGCGGCACGCGCTCCTTCGCCTACATGTGGCGGGGTGACGTCGCCGACGCGGTGCGCCTCTATCCGCTTGGACCGGCGCTTTTCGCAGGGACATTTTTCGCCATGGCCGGCCTTCTCGCCAGCGCCGTCACGGGCAGGACCTGGACGCCGCGCCTCTCGTCGATGCAGTGGCGCCTGCTCGGGATCGGAGCCTTGAGCGCCGTGCTGGTGAGCTGGGCGCTGAAGGTGTTCGTCCTCGGAAATTAGGCGGCTCGCGCCAGACGACTGGGCGATCTTTCGTGAGGTGCGCCTGACCGCGCTGCAGGATTTGCCTTTGGCTTTCGGCTCGACCTATGAGCGCGAGGTGCAGGCTGATGAGCCGGACTGGCGCAGGCGGCTGGAAGGCCGGGCGCAGTTCGTGGTCGAGCTGGACGGCCGTGTCGCCGGTACCGCGGGCGGAATCCACGAGGACTCCTACGTCGCCCTGATCTCGATGTGGGTCGCGCCGGAGGCGCGGCGAAAGGGGGCCGGCGAAGCGCTGGTCACGGCCGTCCTCGACTGGGCGCGCCACGAGGGCCGGCACGAGGTTCGGTTGTGGGTCGTCGACACCAACATCGCGGCCCAGCGCCTGTACGCGCGATGCGGCTTCGTCGCCACCGGGGCGACCCAGCCGGTCTTTCCCGGGGAGCCGCGCATGGAGCTCGAGATGGTTCGAACGGTCGGCTCGGATTGCTAGCGACTCAACACGACGGTTCCAAACTCACCCGTGCAACCATTGGAGGTGTGAACTTCGACCTCACCGATGAGCAGCGATCGATCCGCGACACCTGCCGCGATTTCGCGCGTGAGGTGATCGCCCCTGCCGCCGAGGAGCTGGATCGCAAGCACGCGTTCGGGTACGACATCGTCCGGCAGATGGGCGAGCTTGGCCTTTTCGGGCTGCCCTTCTCGGAGGAGTTCGGCGGCGCGGGCGCTGACTTCCTGTCCCTGTGCCTGGCCATCGAGGAGATCTCGAGGGCTGACGCGGGCGTTGGCATCACGCTCGAGGCGGCAGTGTGCTTGGGCGCATCGCCGATTCACGACTTCGGCACCAAGGAGCAGAAGGAACGCTGGCTGCCGGACCTCGTCGCCGGACGCAAGATGTGGTCATTCGGGCTCACCGAGCCCGAGGCCGGCTCGGACGCGGGCGCGACGGCGACACGCGCCGAGCTCCGCGGCGGCCAGTGGGTGATCAACGGGGCGAAGCAGTTCATCACCAACTGCGGAACCGACATCTCGAGCGGCGTGACCGTCACCGCGGTGACCGGACGGACGAACGGAGACACGCCCGAGATCAGCGCGATCATGGTGCCGACAGGGACTCCGGGCTACCAGGTGCTCGAGTCTTATCGCAAGCTCGGATGGCATTCGTCCGACACGCACCCCCTGAGCTTCGAAGACTGCTCCGTGCCGGAGGAGAACCTCCTGGGCAAGCGCGGCGGGGGCTTTCGCCAGTTCCTGCACACGCTGACAGGCGGGCGGATCGCGATCGCGGCCCTGTCCGTCGGCGTCGCGCAGGCGTGTCTCGATGCCGCCCTGTCGTACGCGAAGGAGAGAAGGACGTTTGGCGTGGCGATCTCCAAGCACCAGGCGGTGCAATTCAAGCTGGCGGACATGGCGATGGAAACCGAGCTGGCCCGGACCATGGTGTATCGCGCTGCGACGTCGTACTCGCACAACGGCAAGGAGTCGAACGACGAGGTCCGGATGCTCGCCGCGATGTGCAAGCTCTATGCCTCCGAGGCCAGCACGCGCGCCGCCAGCAACGCGTTGCAGATCCACGGGGGCTACGGGTTCATGGAGGACTACCCCGTCGCCCGTTACTGGCGCGACGTGAAGGTCAACGAGATCGGTGAGGGGACGTCGGAAGTCCAGAGAATGCTGATCGCGCGGCTTCTCGGCTGCTAGCGGGATTCGCTCCAGGGCCGGCCGGGTAGGAGCATCGCGCTCGAGCTGGCCAGCGCGATGCGCTTGCCCGCCTCGTTGTAGAGCTCTGCGGTCGCGACGGCCATGGTCCGGCCGCGATGGGCGAGCGTGGCCACCGCGGTCATCAATCCGCCGTCTGGAAGCACCGGCCTCAGGAAGTTGACCTTCAAGTCGAGCGGGGCGAAGGAGCCACCGGCAGGACTGACCGTCAAGACGGCGCCCGACAGGGCGGCGTCGGCCAGGAGCGCGATCGCTCCGCCGTAGATGATCGGTTGGGGAGACGCCAGCCACGGGCTGGCCGGCAGCACAAAGGTGCAGCGGCCCTCGAGCGCCTCGATGGGCCGGAGCCCGGTGAGGATACGAATCGGGGCCATCGGGCTGGAGTTGCTGACGCACATCCGCATGATCTCCAGCCCCGAGGTGCGGTCCCAAACCTCCTGCGGCACCGGCCCGCCCTGCACCGGCCGCAGGTATGGGTCGGGTGTCGAGTGGATCGGGAGAGGCGACGGCTCAGGCGCCGGGCCGGCTCCCGGAGCGGTCAGCAGGAAGCCGCGCGATGTCCCGTGAGCGAGCTGCCGGCCCAGGCCGTCCTCGACATTGACCTCCGACAGCCCGACCGAGCGGCCGCCGTGGATGAGCCGCGCCCGACCCACCAGGGTCCCGCTGTCCATCGTCGCCGGCTGCAGGAAGCTCATCGACAGGTCCGATGTGGTCATGTAGCCGAGCGGCGGCAGCACGGTGAGGATCGCAGTGCCCAGCGGACCATCCGCGAGAAAGGCGATCACTCCGCCGGTGATCAGGCCGGGCACCGGAGTCTGCAGCCACGGCGTCACCGGCATTGCAAATGTGGAGCTGCCGAATCCCGCCTCGACGGGTCTGAGGCCGGTCAGGTGATGGATCGGAGGCGGGCTGACGGCGCCGCGGGCGGTCAGGCGCATTCGCTCGACGCCGGAGAGGGAGAGGCCAGATGTATCGCCGTAAGACCCGCGCACGGGCTCCTCCCAGATGGCGATCGCAGGCTCATCAGTAAGTGCCATGTGAAGCCCTAGGCCGGATTCATTCCGGCCGTCACCAAGCCTTGCAACTTCCAAGCGCCGCCGTGCGTGGCCGAGGCAATCAGTAAGTCCCAACCTGGTCGCGCTTGCGCGCAGGGAGGGGTTTCCGCAGGGGAGGACACCTGTCCTCCCCTAGCGATATACGCCGTTGTGGCCCAGGCTGTGCAGGCCGACGTTGGGGAAATAGGTGAGGCCGTGGTCTTCGGACCCGACGCGGATCTTCGCGATCAGCGTGCCGGTGGTCGTGTTCATCACATACACCGTCGCGTTGTAGCGGCCCGAGGCCCAGAGCTCCGTGCCGGCCGGGTTGAGCTGCAGCATGTCAGGGCTGCCGCCGCCTGGGATGTACCACTTCGCGACCACGCGACGGGTCGCGAAGTCGATCACCGAGAACGACCCCTCGAGCCGGTTTGAAACGTAGAGCGACCTGGTGTCGCGCGAAACCTGCAGTCCATGCGCGCCGCGCCCTGTCGGTATGAACGCGACCTCCTTCATGGCGACGGGGTCGATGACAGAGACTCCCATCCGTCCCTGGTTGGTGACGTAGAAGACCGAGCCATCCGGAGACAGCCTGACGTCGATGGGAAGTCCTCCCACCCTCACGTAGCCGGTGAGCGCCATCGTGTTGACGTCGACTCTGGCCACGACGCCGCTGTACTCGGTCGAGATCATGAGGTAGCTGCCGTCGGCGCTGAAGTCCATATGGTCCGCGCCGGGCCAGGGGATCGCAACCGACTTCAGAAGCTTCCATCCGTCGTGAG
This sequence comes from Candidatus Dormiibacterota bacterium, assembly GCA_036491755.1. Lineage (GTDB taxonomy): Bacteria > Chloroflexota > Dormibacteria > Dormibacterales > Dormibacteraceae > DASXBJ01. Next base: position 6,235 of record DASXBJ010000040.1, on the reverse strand, counting down.
GGTCGCGAAACTCGATTCGCTGCTGCCTCTCGACGACGTCAATCGCCTTGGTTCCATCAGGCGTGAAGTAGAGGTTGTACGGAAACGGGATCGAAATTGTCTGGCCCGACGGCCTGCCCGTCTTGATGTCGATCACGGTGAGGCTGCTCGAACCCTCGTTGTCGACGTAGAGGGCGCTCATGTCCCACGCCGGGGCGATGTGGTGGGGGATCGAGCCGACCCCGAAGCTGTCCACCACCTTGTAGGTGAGCGGATCGATGACGTCGACGGTGTTGGACTTGCTGTTCGGCACGTAGACGCGGGGCGGCAGGTCGCACAGAGGACAGGGCACGGTGCCGGATATGGTGTTCGCGTAGACGTTCGGAGCCTGGACCGGGAGGCTTGTCTGCAGGACGTCGGGCGCCGGGAGCATGCGCCCTGGCCCGGCGTCCGCTACCGGCGCGGCGGCAGGCACCGCGGGGGGCGCCGTCCAGACGACGGCGAAAACGACCGCGGCCGGGCTGAGAATCGCGAAGGCGAAAATCGCCGCGAAGAAAACGCGCAGCAGGGACGAACGGAAGATATGGCCGAAGCCCGTCAGCGGCGGTCTACTCGTCTGGAAGGTCTTCAAGTTTTGGGGCTAGCTCACATACCCAGCGGCCGTCGTCCAGCCGCCGGATGAAGCGAGCATAACCTTGGTTGCGCGCCACGTTGAGGAATTGTTCCTGGGTGATCAGGGTGCGAAGCCTCGCCAGGTCGGCGTAGGTGTTGTCCCGCATGATGCCCCCCACGACCCCCGCCAGCTCGCGCCACTGGCCCTCGGACAGCGGCTCGCCGTACCCGGCGATCGTGACCAGGAGGGCGGCGGTGGCCCCGGTGATGGTGTCCGGCAGGATCTTCTCGGACTTGGCCCGGGCGATGATCTCGCGGCCCGTGCTGATGATGTCGGCAATCCGGTCACGACGGACGCCGATGATGTCGCGCCCACTGCCGACAGTGGTGCCCTCGAGGTACCTGGGTCCTGCTTCCATTCGGACCCCTATTCTAGTTAAGGCCTCACTTGGACCTTGAACTCGCGCCCGAGCACGCCACCTTTCGGTCGGCCGTCCGCGAGCTGGCGCAGGGCGTCGTCAAGCCGCTGGCGGCGGAGGTGGATCGAGACCACCGCTTCCCCGACGAGGCGGTCAAGGCCGCTGCCGAGGCAGGCCTGATGGGCGTGCTCATCCCCCGGGAGCTTGGCGGCGCCGGGTTGGACGCCCTCGCCTTCGCGATCTGCATCGAGGAGCTCGGCCAGGCGTGCGCATCGACATCGGTGATCGTTGACGTCCACACCAGCGTCGGCAGCGAGCCCATCCTGCTGTTCGGCGACGAGGAGCAGAAGCGGACCTGGCTGCCGCGCCTCGCGTCCGGCGAGCTGCTGGGCGCGTTCGCGCTGACCGAGCCCGCGTCGGGATCGGATGCGGCCTCGCTGCAGGCGACCGCCAGGCGCAGCGGCCACGCATACGTCCTGAACGGGACCAAGGTCTTCATCACGAACATCGGGCGGGCGGGCGTGTACGTCGTCTTTGCGCGCACCGGCAGCGAGCCGCGGGCGGCGGGGGTGAGCGCGTTCCTTGTCCCTGGTGACGCGCCCGGGGTTCGCGTCGGACAGCTGTTCCAGAAGATGGGCTTACACGGCTCGCCGACGGGCGAGCTGGTGCTCGAAGACGTGGAGGTTCACGAGGCCAACCGGCTCGGTGCCGAGGGCCAGGGTTTCACCGTGGCCATGCGGGCGCTGGACTCGGGGCGGATTGGCATCTCCGGCCAGGCGCTGGGCATCGCGCAGGCCGCGGTCGAGGAAGCCGGCCGGCTGCTGAAGGAGCGCGGGCACGGGCAGGGCGATGAATTCCTGCTGGCCGAGATGGCGACGCGGCTCGAGTCGGCCAGGCTGCTCGCGTACCACGCCGCATGGCTGTGCAGCCTGGGGCGGCCTTTCACGCGTCAGGCTTCCATGGCGAAGCTTCACTGCACCGACACCGCGATGCAGATCGCCATCGACGCGCTGCAGATCGCCGGCGAGGAGGGCGCGGTCGACGGCAGCCCGTTTGAGAGGCATGTCCGCGACGCGAAAGCGCTGCAAATCTATGAGGGTTCAAACCAGGTTCAGCGCATCGTCATCGCCCGAGACCTGCTCAAGTAAGCTCACCACAGTGGACTTCGAGTTCTCCGACGACCAGCTCGCGATCAGGGAGACCATCCGAGAACTGGTCCAGGACCGCGTGGCTCCACGCGCCGCGGAGATCGACGAGAAGGCCGAGTATCCCAAGGACATCGAGAGGCTCTTCGCCGACAACGGCCTCCTCGGCATCCCGTTCCCCGAGGAGTACGGCGGCATCTCTGGGTCGTCGGTGACCATCTGCATGGGCATCGAAGAGATCGCCAAGGCATGCGCGACCTCCTCGCTGATCCTGGCGGTGCAGGCGCTCGGCTCCTACCCGATCCTGGTCGCGGGGTCTGAGGAGCAGAAGAAGAGGCTGTGCCCGCCGCTGGCGACCGGCGAGAAGGTGGCGGCGTATGCGTTGTCGGAGACGGGCAGCGGCTCCGACGCGGCTGCGATGAAGACCAGCGCCAAGCGTCACGGCAGCGAATACGTGCTCAACGGGAGCAAGCAGTTCATCACGCACGGCAGTATCGCCGGGACCATGGTCGTGTTCGCCCAGACCGATCCGGAGGCGGGCCATCGCGGCATCTCGGCGTTCGTTCTCGAGCGCGAGGCCAGCCCGTGGGACTCGCCCAAGCTGGAGCACAAGCTGGGCATCCGCGGCTCGCCCACGGCGGAGATCGTCTTCAACGACGTCAAGGTGCCGGCCGCCAACCGGCTCGGCGAAGAAGGCGCCGGTTTCAAGATCGCGCTGGCGGTGCTGGACCGTTCGCGTCCCGGCATCGGGGCGCAGGCTCTGGGGATCGCGGAGGGGGCATTCGACTATGCGCTCGGCTACGTGAAGGAGAGGCAGCAGTTCGGACAGCCGATCGCGGCATTTCAGGGCATCCAGTTCATGCTCGCCGACATCGCAACGCAGATCGAGGCGGCCCGCCACCTCGTGTATCGCGCGGCGACCAAGGTCGATGCCAAAGCGGAGGATCTGACGAAGATAGCGGCCATGGCCAAGCTCTTCGCGTCCGACATGGCGATGAAGGTCACCACCGACTGCGTGCAGCTGCTCGGTGGATACGGCTACATCAGCGACTACCCGGTGGAGCGGATGATGCGAGACGCCAAGATCACGCAGATCTACGAGGGCACGAACCAGATCCAGCGAGTGGTGGTGGCAAGGGCCCTCTTGCGTTGAGCGCGGGCGCACCGCCGCCGCAGACCGCTCCGGCGATCGCTCCGTACCACCCGCCTCCGACATCGCCGCCGCCGCGGCAGTCTCGCGGCAGCACCGAGAGCCGCGCCGTCGTGGCGGTGATATCCGGGGTCATGGGTCTGTTGCTGGGCCTGCCGCTCGGGTTGCCCGGACTGATCCTGGGGCCGATCGCCTACTTCGTCGGCAAATCGGCGGTCCGCCGGATCGACGAATCCGCAGGCGCGCTGGGCGGCCGCGGCGCTGCCGTCTCGGGCTGGGTGATGGGGATCGTCGCCACCGCGATCGGCGCTGCGGTCACGCTGGTATGGCTGGTCGTCCTCCTGGTGGCGATCTCGGCTCCGAGCTCAGGCTGAGCCTTGGACCGCATCGCGGACGCGTTCACCTGGCCGGTGCGCGACCCGGGGTGGCCCAGCAAGCTGCTTGTGATCGCCCTGATCCTGTTAATCCCGATCGTCGGGACCATCAACGGGATCGGCTGGATGCTCACCGCGCTGGATCGGCTCCGCGCCGGTGACCAGACGCTGCCCCCGGCCAACCTCGGCTACCTGGGGCGTGGATTTCGACTGTTCACAGTCATCCTGGTCTACGGGTTGGCGATCGCCCTGCTGGCTGGGCTGGTCTACCTGCCGGCGGTGCTGATCTTCGTCCACCAGGGACAGGGCAACGCGAACGCGGCCGTGGTTTCGGGTGGGGTCTTGCTGAGCCTGCTGAGCTTCAGCATCGCGACGCTGGGGACGCTGGCTCTGAACTTCGTGATGCCCTCAATCGTCCTCGCGACCGATCGCGGCGGCATCGCCGGTGGATTGCGGTTTGCGAAGGTGGTGCGGAGCGCGCGGTTTTCGTTGTCGGCAAGCCTGATCGCCGGCCTTATGCTGATCGCCGCCGGGTTCATCGGATCGGTGGGCGTCGTCGCGTGCGGCGTCGGAGTGCTTTTCACCTCGGCGTATTCGCTGGCCATGCAGGCCTGGATCGTGCATTGTTTCGAGTTGGGCCCGAACCCGGCGCAGGCCGTCTAAGGCAGGGCTCGAGGCCCCGCGACAGCGTAAGGAGGAAATGAATGTCGGACGTGCCGCCCCCGCCGCCGCCATCGCAGGGTGGCAATTTTCCTCCTCCGCCGCCGCCCCCGCCCTCAGGTGGGGGTGTCCCGCCCCCGCCACCCCCGCCACCACCTGGCGGGGCGTTCGTGCCGCCACCGCCGAGCGGCTACGCGCCGGCGGCAGGGTACGCGGCGCCGCGAACCGACGGCCTGGCGATCGCTTCGCTGGTGGTCGGTATCGTCAGCCTGGTCTGCTCGTTCGCGTGCCTGGGGGTGATCGCCGGACCGGCCGCGGCGATCATGGGCTTCATCGCGCGCCAGCGAATCGCGACCAGCGGCGGGACGCTGGGCGGCGGCACGCTCGCGATCATCGGGTTGATTCTGGGCATCATCGGGTTTCTCGCCAGCGTGGGCTTTTTCCTCCTTTACATCGGCGGCGCGGTCCACGGCATAACCTCCAGCTCGCCGAGCCCCTGACGTAACCACTTCGCAACCAGCACCGTTTTACGGGGCCTGGACAGTAGAATTCCGGTTCGCATGGTTAGGGCCAGGCCTCGTAAGGCCAGGCGATCCCGCTACAACGTCTCCTACCGCCTGACCAGGTCGGTTCCTGCGGCGATCGTTGCCGTCCTGCTGGTCGCGGTGCTCGTTGGCGCCACTTTGACGTACAAGCGGTTCGACGATTTCATCAACGCGACCACCGGGCGTCACATCAACCCGATCGGAGAGGTGGTGCAGGCGGTCGAGCCGCAGCAGGGCACCATCGCTTACAAGCTGAAGCACGGCCAGCAGGTCAACATCCTGCTGCTGGGCATGGGCGGCGAGCAGAACGACGCGCCTTACCTCACCGACTCGATCATGGCCGTGACGATCGATCCGTCGAGCAACCGGGTGAGCATGGTGTCGGTTCCTCGCGACCTCGTGGTGAAGATGAACCTGCAGAATCCGTCGACTCGGACGTGGACGCAGAAGATCAACGCGGCTTACGAGGTTCCGCAGCCTGGCGTGAACATCATCTGCTGCGTCGCGTCTCAGTACACGGGAGTCAACGGCGGAGGCCTCGCAGCCGAGCACGAGGTCGGCAAGGTGACAGGGCTCACCTTCGACAAGTTCATCGCGGTCGACTTTGTCGCATTTCGCGACATGGTCAACGCGCTGGGTGGGGTCGACGTCTGCCTCTCCACGGCCCTCGACGACAACGAATACCCCGACTACTACAACGGGTACATCCGCGGCGGCATCCACTACAAGGCGGGGTGCCAGCACCTGACCGGCGAGCAGGCGCTGCAGATCGCGCGCTCGCGGCACGCGATTCAGCCGCAGCAGTCGTCTGACTTCGGCCGGGCGCGCCGGCAGCAGGACATCATGCAGGCGATCAAGAAAAAGGCGACCACCGTCAACGGTTTCGCCAAGGCGCCGCAGCTGCTCGACGCTCTGCAGAAGAACATCCACACCGACATGTCCCTGTCGGACATGAACGCGATCTTCGACTGGGGTCGCAACCTGCCGGACACTTCTATCATTCGCACCGCCCTGACCGCGCCGTCCGGCACCTCGGACGGCAACCTGCTGGATGCCTTCGACTGCGGACTCGGCCCATATACGTCGCAGCTGTGCGCGGACGATCAGTCCTACACGATGATTCACCGCTACATCAGCTCGCTCTTCATCGACCCGAAGACGCTCAATGAGAAGGCGCCGGTGCAGTTCGTGAACGGCGCCACCAACTTTCCCGGCCTGGAAAACCGTGTGACCTCGATGTTCGACCCGACGGGGCTGCAGCTGTTGGACCCGGTCCAGCACCGGCCGTCGCCGTCGACGGTGATCCTCGACTATTCGGGCGGGAAGTTCCCACTCACGGCGGCGTGGCTGC
>DASXBJ010000039.1:0-51900 GCA_036491755.1 Candidatus Dormiibacterota bacterium | reverse complement strand
CAAAGTTCACGCTCGTCGAGTCGTCGAGGAACAGGGCGTGCTCCGTCCCCTTGGCCTTCGTCTTGTCGAGGGTGATCACCTTGGTCGGCGAGGCGATCATGGAGTCCGCCTTGTCGTTGTCGAGCTGGATGTTTCCCGGTGAGATGACGATCGCGTAGTACGTGTTGCCGTCCTTCAGGCCGCATGTGTCGCTCGCGGTGCCCGAGCAGCCGATCGCGGTGCCGCCGCCGGCGCTGTACACGACCGCGTCGCCGCTCTTGAGCGCGCTCCCGTCCTTGTGCTTGAGCTCGGCCGGCAATGTGATCGTCTTGTTGTCCGATCCGATCGCCGACTGTGGGTCGAACGTCTGGGTCTCAGGCTTGGCGATGACCGGGCTGGTCGATGTCGACTCGCCGGTGAACGCCACGTCGCCGCCGCTCGCGTTGCCGGCGTGGATCGCGGCGGTGCTCGCGACGACCGAAGTCGTGTGGATGATGACGACGTTCAACGCGACCGAACCGGCGACGCCGATGCTGCCGCCACCACCGCTGCCGGAGGTGGCCGACGCCGACACGTCGTGCGACTTGTTGGGAGTGCCGGACCCGACCGGGGTCATCGTCGCGCCAAACTTCACGTCGTTGCCGGTAACCGTCGAACCGGCGCCGAGGTCGGCGTGGTTCTCGATCTGAGCAACGTTGAACGCGACAGCGACCCCGATCGTCGAGCTGTCGCCCGAGGTGGAGGCGCTGCCGTCCGCAGTGGCCGATGCATCGGTGTTGGCCGACGAGCCGAAGGTGACGTTTCCGCCCGAGAAGACCGTCAGGCCGCCTGGCAGCGACGCGTCCGAGGTGCTGTTGACGATGTTGAAGTCGATCGCCGCGGCCACGCTGATACCGCTGCTGTCGGAGGTGCCGGCCTTCGGCGTGGTGCTGTCCGACGACTTGTTGCCCGCCTTGTTGGCGCCGTTCGCGCCCGCCGTGTCGTTGCCCGACTTCAGCTCACCGTCGGCCTTGCCGTTGACATCCTTGCCGGACGTGTCGGAGCTGGTGTCCGGAGCGCCGCTCGAGCTGGCTTTGGCACTGCTCGTGTTCGAGGACTGGCCATTCGCGGTGAATGAGATGTCACCGGTGGCGTTCAGGTTGCGGAAGGTCGTCGACTGGACCTTGTGGGTCGACCAGTTCAGGGCGATCGCGACGCCGATCGCGGTGCTCTTGCCGTTGGCGTCGCCGGCAGCCGTGGCCGTGGTCGTCGCGGTCTGGGTGGCGGACGCGGCGAGCTTGCCGCTCACACCGAGGGTGGTGCTGCTCGAGTTCACGTTCGCCAGCGTTGTGACGTTGGAGACCGCCACCGCCACCGCCGGGGTGATCGCGGTGTTGCCCTTCGAGCCCTGCTTCGCGGTGGTCGTCATGGCGTCCGCCGCGGTCGAGCTCAGCGTGAGGTCGCCGGAGTTGGTGATGGTGGAGTTGGCGCCCAGCGACGCTGTGGTGTTGTCGTTGACCACGTTGACGGAGACCGAGGCCCCGATCCCGGTGTCGGGTCCGGCGTCGTTGATGGCGAGGCTGTGGTTGGTGCCTGTCGCGCCCGCGCTGAGAGAGACGATCTTGCTCCAGCCGGACGTCTTCTGCGCGTCAGTCTGGTCGGTGTCGAGCTTGATGTGGGTGGAGTCGATGACAACCGCGTAGTAGCTGTCGCCGTCCTTGAGACCGCCGATGACCTTGTTCGTCCCGCCGCCCGAGCTGTAATCGAGCTTGTCACCGTTCGCCAGCGCGCTCCCGTCGCCGTGGGTGAGAGGCGACGGCAACGTGATCTGGTTGGTGCTCGTGTCGACGACACCTGACGCGGTCGGGTCGAAGGTCACCGAGGCCGAGTCGTCGCGGTAGATGCTGTGCTCGGTGCCGTCTGCCTTGGATGCGTCGAGGGTGACGATCTTTGTCCTCGGACCCGGCGTTGTGTCAGTGCCAACGTCGGCCTTGTTTGGGTCGAGTTGGAGCGAACAGGTGGTCGCAGTGCAGGTGGGGCTGACCGCGTAGTAGAGGCCGCCGTCCGTGAGGCCGCCGATGCTCGTTCCGTCGCCGTTGCTGTAGATCAGAGGGTCACCCGTCGTGAGGGTTCCCGAGATCTTGTATGGCAAGTTGATCGTGTTGCCGCTGATGACGCCCGTGGCCTTCGGGTCGAAGACCTGCTTGGCCGGCGTCGCGATCGCCGAGCTGGTCGAGTCAGACGCGGCCGTCACGCTGAACTTCGCGCTCGGTGCGTCGATCGAGGCGCCGTCCTTGACGAGCGCCGAGCGGTCCAGGTTGATGACGTTGACGGTGAGGGCGCCGGCGATGCCGAGCTTCTTAGAGTCGCCCAGGCCGGAGGTGGCGCTCGTCGCGAATGTGTCTTTCGAGGCGGAGCTGTCGCCCGTGATCGTCAGCGGCGCCTCGACCATGACGGCCGGAGCGGTGAAGCTCAGCGAGCCTCCGAGGTAAGCGTGGGTGTGGATGTCGGCGATGTCGACCCCGATGGCGATCGCGACGCCGTCGCTGGAGTCCTTCGATTTGACTGTGCTGCCGTCCGCGGTGACCGGGTCCGTGTTGGCCGACGCGGCGTGAACCTTGACGCCGGAGCCGCTGCTGTCGGTCGCGCCCACGCTCAGCGATCCGCTCGCAGGGTTGACGTAGGCCTCCGTGGTGTCGCCCACGTAGTGGAAGGCGAGCGCGCCGGCGAAGGTCAGCGAGCCCTGGCTGGTCTTGGCGTTGCCGTCCTTATTGGCGGGCGTCTTGGTCATGGTGTTGGCGTCGTCGAGGGTCAGGCTGTGGGTGGTGCCGGCGCCGACGCTGGTCAGCGGGATGATCGAAGACGGCGTTGAGCTCTTAGCGTCGGTCTGGTCGGAGTCGAGCTGGACATGCGTCCCATCGGTGTTGAGGTGGACGAAGTAGGTGCTGCCGTCCGTCAGGCCGCCGATCGCCGTCCCGCCACCCGCGCTGTAGACGACCTTGTCGCCGTTGGCAAGGGCCGAACCGTCTCCGTGGGTGACCGCCGGGATGGTGATCGTGTTCGTGCCGGTGTCGACGGCGGAGGTCGGGTCGAAGGTGGCAGCGTTACCGGTCGCGCCCTTGGAGCTTGCGATTGCCTTGGTCTCGACGTCGTTCTTGGTGTCGGCGGCAATGGTGATGCTCTTGGCGCTGATGGAGTTGCCGCCGCCGGCGTCTATGTAGGCCTTCGTGCTCGTGACTACGACTGCGATCGCGATGCCTGCCCCGGACGTCGCCGAGCTCGCATCCCCTGTCGTCTTGACTGTGTTCGTGTCGAAGGCGGCCAGCGAAAGGGCTCCGCTGGGTGCGCTGATCGAGCTGTTGCCCGACACGTTGACCGTGGTCGTGCTGTCGACGACCGAAACGGCGAGCGCGGCGTCCTTGCTGCTGTCGGTGCCGGCCATCGGCGCGATCGTGTTGGTGATCGTCGATGTGCCCGTCGCTTTGAGGGTGACGTCGCCGCTGGAGGTGAGCGAGGTGTCGGTCACATTGACCGTCGCGTTCTGGGGGGTGAGGAACGTTCCGTTGATGATGTTGTCAAGCGTCGGCGCGCCGATGAACGCGAGGGAGACCGAGTGGTCACCTGTGTTCGAGTCGGCGCTCGTGGCTGAGGCCTCGATGTCGATCGCGCCCGCCGTGATCGTGGCGCCGGTGAGGTTGATCGTCGCGTGGCCGGTCTTGATCGCCGCCGAGCCGGTGTCCGTCTGCGAGTCGGTGAGCTTGATCGTGAAGGTCGCGGCGCCGAGGTTCAGGACGCCGCTCACCGTCACGGTCTGGCCGGCGCCGGTGCCGTCGAGCTCGAACGACGCGGTCGGGATGGCGAAATCCTGAGTGGAGTCGGTGGAGCTGGTCACCGTTAAGTGGCCGGCGGTGGTCGAGGGTCCGATCGCGATCACCGAGCCGGCCTGGTCATAGGCCAGCGTCACGGAGGTGGCGCCGATCGTGAAGGTGCTGAAGTGGGTGACCGTCGCGATCAGCCGGCGGTTCGGCCAGTCCAGCGTGGTCGGCTCCCGGACCCACGATCCAGTCGAGGCGTCCCAATGGAAAACCGAGAGGCCCTGGGCCTGGGCCTGGGTCGCGCCGGCCGGGATGGCGAAGCTCACCGTGGCCGGCTGGTCCAATTGGTGCACCGCGGCGCCGCTGCCGTAGCTGCTGGCGTTGATGTCGTAGACGGCGCCGCCGGCGGTCATGTTGGGACCGATCGCGGGCGGGGCGGTGTTCTGGGTGATGCCCACCGCCAGCTGGTCGGTGCTCGCCGCGCCCAGGCCGACCGCCACCGAGCCATCGGATGAGGTCGCCTTGCCGCCGGCGTTGAAGGGCGAGATTGCCTTCGCCGCCAGAACCGCCGTGTACGCGATGGCGGGGCTGAGGCGGACAACCTGGTACTGGTAGGTGCTGCCCGGAATCACCGCGGTGTCGACAAACGAACTCGCTGCCGTGGTGGCGAGGACGGCATAGCTGGTGCTGGCGCCGATTGAACGGCGAACCTGGAATGAGTCACCGGTAATCCCTGTCCAGGTCAGGAGGATTCCGGTCGAGGTCGGATTGACATTTAGTGCGAAGCCGGCGGTTGGCGGGCCTCGGGCGCCGGCTGACCCGACCACGAAGGAGTCGAGCTTCTCAGCGGTGCGCCCAAGCAAGTCGGTCGCCACGACTCGGAACGAGTACTTGCCGGCCGCGACGGCAGTCGAGTTCAGAGTCGTGGTCCAGCCGAGCCCGCCCGAGGTACCGAGGCTGGGGCCGCCCGGCGAAGACGGAGTGCTGGGGTTGATCGGGAGAACGTTGGGGATCGAGGTCCACGCGCCGCCGCCTGCAGGGGCGTAGTAGAAGCCGAGGGAGGCCAGGCCGCCCGCCGCCGAAACCTGCGCCGCCAGGTCGATGATCGCCTGGTCGGGCCGCTCGGTGGCGTTGGGGGTCAGGATCGTGAGGTCGGGGACCGCCGTGTTCCAGGCCATCGGCGTGCTCACCCACTGGGCGTTGCTGAACGCGCTCTCATTGCCGTACACGTCCGTTTGCGTGACGACATAACCGGTGGCCTGCCCGCCCGCCAGCGCGGTGTCGCAGAATGCGCCGCCGCTGATGCCGGTCATTGCCGGCGCGAACCCGCCGTTCCCGGTGGCGCGGTAGACGTTATAGGTGGCTCCCGCCATGGCGGTCCAGCTGACCTGCACGCTCGAACCGGACACGGTGGCGGCGACCCCGGTCACCGCGGGCGCGTTGTGCACGACGTAAAGAGTCGAGGTCGCGGTGGAACCGACCACCGCGCCGTTGGGCGATATCGCCACCGCCCGAACCTGATGACTACCTTCCGACAGCTCCGCCGTGACGATCGTGCCGGCGGCTGTCCACTTCTGGCCGTTGGTCATCGCCGGCAGCTGGCCGATGGCATACCACGTGCCCGACCGCAGCTCCTGCACCTGGACCGATGAAAGAGCTGCGGATGCCTGGCCCGACGCAGACAGGGCGAGGCGCGAGCCGGACGACCCCGACGATGCCGCGGGCCCCAGGGTCAGCGAGCCCGGCGACTGGCTGGAGCCGGAGCCGGCGGGAGCGGACGCCACCACGAACGGCGACGCCACACCGCCCGACGCGGGAGCGGCCGCGGGCACGAAGGCGGCCGCGACCACGTCAGAAGCGGCGCCGTTGAGCTCGCCGCTGAAGGCGTGAACCCGGTAGTAAGCGACCGCTCCGACCGGCGCCGAGTCGCGATAGACCAGCTCGCCGGTGGTCCCGACCTGGCTGAAAGGACCGGCCGCCTGCCAGGCGCGCTCGATGACGTAGCCGGCCGCGTCCGGCACGGAGGTCCACATCAGTGACACCGCACCGGGCGCCGCCACGGCGTGCAGGCCGGCGGGCGCCGCGATTGTGCCTGACCCGCTCGTGCTACTCGATCGGGACACGTTGGGAACCACGACGGTGGTTGCGGCGGAAGCCTGACCTACGGCGCCGTCCGTGTTGTACGCCTGGATGCGGTACTGGTTCGCGCCCGGCTGTGCGCTGCGGTCCAGGTAGCTGGTGCCGGTCACACGGTCGAGGACGACCCATGAGTTGCCGTCGAGGCGGCTGATCGCGAAATGGTTGGACAGCTCACCATTAGCGGCGGACCAGCTGAGCGACACGCCCTGCGGAGTGATGAGCGCATATGGCGCGGCAGGCGCCGGAAGGCCCGCGTCACCTCGGAGAGTGAAGCCCCGCACGATGCTGGAGCCCGCGGAGGTAAGGGCCCGCACCGAGTAATGGCCCCTGGCGAGCCCGGCGACATTCCAGTCCACCGCGCATCCAGGGGAGCACGAGGTGGTGCCCTGGACTGTGCTCCAGGAACCGCCATCGACCTCGAACTGGAACTGCACGCTGCTGCCAGCCCTCGCGTCGCTCAACAGGATCAGCCGGTCGTCCACCGCGCCGTCCGTGGCAAGCGCGTCGCCGTTGGGCAGTGTCACCGTGAGCGAGGGCAGGCTCACCGGCGCCGCGCCGCCGCTCACTGTTGCCGACGTCTTGACGGGCAAGCTCTTGTGCCCGAACTGATCCTCGAGCACGACCGTGTACGTGTGCGCGCCTTGCCCCGCGTTCTCGTCGGTCCAAGAGAGCGATCCGGTGGCAACCGCGGCGATAGGCTCCACATCCGTGTCCTTCTGGACGAGATATGCCGCTCCGTTGGCGACCGCAGGCTGCCGCCACGTAAGCACCACGCTCGTCCCGACCGGCGCCGCACCCAACGCCGTGGGAGCTGCCGGCGCGGCGTTGCCAACACGAACCTGCGACGCCATCTGCGTGCTGTGACCGGAGCCGTCGGCGATGGTGACCACCAGGGTGTAGACGCCGTCCGCAACGCCGCGAGAGTCCCACACCGTGCGCGCGGTCAGGGTCAGCGGGTCCGGCGTCAACGCGGTGCCGGCCGCTGTCGAGACCGGAGTCGTGGTGCCGTTGCTTGCGACGATCGACCATGTTGCGGTCGCGGTGCCGTCGCCGGTCCGCACGTCCGCGCTCAACGCGACCGAGCCGCTCAGTGTGTTCTGTTGTTGTGACCCGTCGCTCACGATCACGGGTGTCGAGGTCGCGGCGATCCATGTCGCGGTGGCGGTCTGGGCCTGCGTGCTGTCCGGCCCGCTCGAGAGCACCGGCACGACGCTGTAGGAGTAGGCGGTCCCGGTGGCGCCACCTACGTCGGTGAGGCTGGTCGCCGTCGTGGTTGCGACCAGAATCGGCACGTCGGCGCCGGTCGCTCGAAAGATCTGGTAGTTGACGGCATTGGTCACCGCGGTCCAGCTCAATGCGACGTGTCCGTCAACCGCGATTGCGGACAGCTGTCCCGGCGCCGGGGTGGTTGCAGGGGCAGGGGCCACGGTGGTCGTCCACCCGGTCCCGGTCCCTGTCGTCGACGAAGGCGGCGAGGGGGTAGTCGTCGTGTCGGTCGTAGAAGTCGCGGTGCTCGGTGCGGGCGCCCCGACGCCCGGGCACGCGCCAGACGTCGGGCTCACGCACGAGACCACCGGCAGCGCAACGAGAGTCGACGTAACCTGGCTTGCATTGCCCACCGGCACGGTCGCCGCCGCAACCTCCGTGGTGCTGTCAAAGCTCGCAACCTGGCCGCCCGCCTGCTGTATCGCCTGCTGCGCCTGCGTGAACGTGGTGCCCGCCGCGAAGACCACATAGAGCTTGCTCGTCTGACCAGTCGTGTTGTTGGTCGTGACCGAGGTCGTCGCTTTTGCAACCGGCTTGCGAACAATCGTCGGCACGTACACCGGCTTTGGCTTCGGGCCCTGGATCAGCAGGCGGCCGGTTGCCGGCTCGTAGCTGATCACCTGCACGCCGTTGGTCGTCGCCCACGCGTCGATCCGGGTGCGGTCGATATTCGGCGCCACCATCGCCTGCCATACGCCATTCTTGGCGTCGATCAGCACTGGCTTGATCTGAGGCAGGTCGGCGATCGCCGTTCGGCCGCTCACGTCACTCGTCGAGGACCAGGACTGAACAGTCAGGCCATTCCTGGCGAGGAAGGAGCTGATGTCGGCGCTCGTCGCGTACGGCGGAAAGAACACAGTGGCGGTGTGCGGCTCGGGTCCGGGTCCAACGCGGATCTGCGGCAGCGAGAAGACATAGCGCCCAAACGCCGGCGAGAACTGGAGAAGCTGCATTCCATACTGGCCGCCAAACGCGGATGCCACGCCTTGCGATGTGAACGGCGTCAAGGTCATCGTCGCCTGGCCCAAACCGCTGTCGACGGCGATTCCGTAGATTCGTGTCTGCGGGACATATGCGCTCGGCTTAGATGCGGAAGCGCTCTTTTGAATCAGCGGCGCGAGAGAGCTGTAGGTCGCGACGTTCTGGACGGCGAGGACAAGTGCCACGGCGCCGGCCATCGAGCCGGAGGCGAAGATCAGCTTGAGAAATGCTTTCAGCTGATTGTGCCCCACACCGTGAGAGCAGATGGGCGCGAGGCAGCAATGTGCTTCGAGCACCCGGCTCTACCCTTGAACAACACTTCCTCCCTGGACATACGGACGCGTGGCGGATCGAAAAGTTGCAGAACTATAGCACCGCCTTGAAGAAGCACAAGAGATTTCTTTCTTAAGCGTTGGAGAGGGCGCAGATAAACTTTTGAACGAGTCGTCGGTCCGTCGTCGGCGACCGCGATTGCCTTAACTTCGGGGCTCCAACAACAGGCTCTGCGTGCTGCGCCCAAGCCTCCCGCGCCGGTCGTAAAGCACGCCTTCGGCAACCCCCGTGCCATGCGGTTCGAGCCACGTGCGCGCGTCGACCAGCACCCACTCGTCGCGCGGCAGCCTGTGAATGTTGATGGTGAGGTCGGGGTTGACGAAGCTCGTCCGGCGCGGGTCGACGACGTGGCTGATGCCGTTGGGAAAGTCGGCCGCGGCGCAGATCCGCAGCAGGCCGCTGGGCTCCTCGCCCGCGACCAGCGGCAGCTTCAGACGAAACCACGCCCAGCCTGGCGCGATCTCGGGACGCTCCTGGATCGGGCGGCGCACGTCGACTCCCAGGAGGTGATAGGCCGCGCCCGGCCGCCAGCTACCCGACCAGGCCGGCACCGATTCGGGCTGGTCGCGCGGCGGCGGGTCGTTGTTCTCATTGACCACGACATCGCCCATGCGCATGCGCAGCGCGGTCGCCCGCGCCACCTCCAGCTCCCCACTCCAAAGCGAAGCCTCGACCAGCTGGACCTTGCGGCCTGGCCGGATCATCCGCGACGTCACGCCGACGGGCACCCTCCCGAACGGCCGCATGAGCTCGACGGTGAGGCGGCTGACGAACATCGGCTGGTCCGCCGGGACGCGTTCGATCTCGCGGGCGAGGAGCATCGCCGGCGGACCGCCGTGGAGCGATTGGTCGGTCCACGGGCTCAGCGCCGCCTCGGTGGCGCGATACAGGCCATCCCCCTCGACTTCGAAAATCGCCCGGCTCAAGTCACGGCCGAGGTTAGCTCAGCCGGGTGGGGATCGCTGGTCAGGTGGGCCGGGCCGTTGACTCGTCGAGCAGCAGAGCAAGCCGAGGGCACGTTCCGACCGCGCGCCGCGCGTGGGCGAGGATGTCGTCAGCCTCGATCGACGCCGCGCTGACGATCGGGAAACCCCAGTCGTCGAGCGCGATAAGCTCGGGGACGATCTCGGCGCAGTATCCGTAGCCGTCACACAGGATCGGGTTGACGCGAAGCCTCCGCTCGACCTTCTGGCTCATCGCCAGCCGGCCCCCGGCTGCGGCGGTTGGGGGAACCCCGGCACGTCGACGCCTCGGCATCGGCGCCCCGCCAGGTGCGAGGCGAGGTGCTCGTCGAACGCCTGCAGCGCGCTGGCCAGCTGGCCGACAGCCCCGTCCGGATGGTGGCACGCTCCACGTCCGCGGACCATCCCGATCCAGCGGGTCACCCTCTGCGCGTCACCCGACTGCGGATTCGATGCCGCTATCCGATCCATCGTGTCTGACAATGCCGCCAGACCATTCACGCAAGGCCCGCATTGGCCTGACGTCTCGGCTGCGAGGTACGCCAGGATCCTGGACGATTCAACGATCCCGCATGCGCCCTGCGGCAGCAACGCGACCACTCCACAACCGAGCGAGCCGCCGCGCTCCGCCCGTAGCCGTTCCGGGTCGAGGGGAAGGCCAGGGATCAAGTTCGCAGGCACCCACATCCCGAAGTACCCGCCGATGAGCGCACCCGGCGGAGGCGACGCCGGGCCTCCGATCGCGTCCAGCACAGCTCCGAGGGGCGATCCCAGATCTATCTCGTAAACGCCGGGGTGCTTCACGTTTCCGCACAACGTCAGCAGGGTGCTGCCCGGAGAATGCTCGGTCCCAAGCTTGCGAAACCAATCGCTGCCGTAGCGCGCGATCGTCGCGACGTGGGCCAGGGTCTCTGCGTTCTGCACCAGCGTCGGACGATCGTCGACTCCTTTCTCGGCAGTGCGCTGAACGCTGAACTTCGGCTTTGACTGGCCGCCCGAGGCTCGGTTCGCCACCGCCGACGACTCACCGGCGATGTAGCGGTGCGCCGTGCGCACGACCGTGATCGCCGGCTCTTGCGCTCCCGTCCGCCGCCGCTCGGCCAGCGCGCGCGCGAGCGCCTTGTCGGCACCGCGCGGGTCGCGCGAAATGTAAAGGATGATGTCGGTCGCGCCGATGCTCTCGGCCGCGAGAGCCGCTCCGTCCAGCACCAGGTGAGGGCGGAGGCTCAGCAACAGCTTGTCCTTCGCGCTCAATGGTTCCCCCTCGGAGCCGTTGATCACCACGACGGCGTTGCCCTGCGAGCCGGCCGCTGCCGCCGACCATTTGCGGGCTGTGGGAAACCAGGCCCCGCCACGGCCGCGCAATCCGCTGCGGGCAATCACGTCGATCAGCCACGCTCCTCCGGTTGGGCGCTTCCGGAGCCGCCGTTCGTGGTCCTCGATGCGCTCGTAGCCGGCTTCGTATGCCGGGCCTGCCATCAACCGCGAACCCACTGCCCCGCGAGCCGCGCCCTGCGCGCTCGGTTGCGCCGTCGACATCAGTTCAGCGGCCCTGAGGTGTCGAGGCGACCGGTGATCTGGCCCCCCGCCTTCAGCACCGAGTCAGATCCGTAAAAGGCGATGACGATGCGGATGTTGGCGCAGACCGCATACAGCGTCGTGCCTGCGTTTGCCGGGACGGCACAGATGGTGCGGGCGCCTCGCGATACAGTCACGACAGGAAGCGTCTCGTTGCTAGTTGGCGAGCGGATGCCAATCGTGAGCCCTGGATCCACTGTGTCGCGCAGCGAGATCTGGACATTGCCCGCCGCATCACGCACCAGCACGCCGACGAGCGGATCGCTGAAGCCCCGCGGCCCGGGATGTACGGGACCGACCTTCGCCACCACCTTGACCGGCGGCGTGCCGGCCCTGACCGACCAGTCAGCCTGGAGCGGACCGGCGAAGGCCCATCGAGTCGACAGGACGACCGTGACCGCAATGACCACCGCGGCGCCAACTCGGATTGGCACGGTGGCCATCCGACCCTCGCGAATCCGTGTCAGCAAGGCGAGAAGCACAGCCGCCACGCATGAGACGACGACGCCGATGAGCCAGGGGGCTCGCGCGTCGCTGCCGGTGCCAAGGCCGTGGATCACCGCAACCGGCCACGAGCCATACGCGGTCCAGTGGATCAGACGCCACAGGCGCGGCCCGACTCTCTCGCGCAGGAGGCTGGTCGCCGCGATCGCGATCATGATCTCGGCCGCGATCACGCCGAGGCCGAGCCAAACCGGACGATAGGCGGCGCCGAAGGGAATGACCACGTCGCGCACGCTGATGTGCGCGAAAGGGTCGAGAACAGTCGTGACGATGTGCGCAGCGAGCAGGGTGAGAGCCAGCAGGCTCAGGTTGCGGTGCAGGTCCGCCGCCACAAAGCCGGGGGTGGACTCGCCGATCCAGCGGGTCGCCGTCACGATGCCGAGAACGACTGTGCAGGTGAGGACGATCAGGGTCGCCGCGCCGAGCCCGCGCGTCGCGTACCAGAACCAGCTGGGATTGCTCGCGGCCGCGAGTGCGAGGAGGTTGCCGCTCATTCGCGCTACGCGCTCCAGCCGCCCGCGTATTGCACCGCTCCGTGCCTGTCCACGAGGCGCGCCGGGAGGTTCAGGTCCGTGAGCCAGGCGACCGCCCGCTCGCCCATGATCAGAGCCGCGGTGGCTGCCGCGTTGGCCTCAACGCACGTGGCGGCGGCGACGGAGACCATCGTCCACGGAGTCACCGCCGGCAGGCCTGTCCCCGGATCGATGATGTGATGCAGCTCCATCTCGCCTCGACGCCAGCGGCGCGCTGTGGTGCCGGATGTGGCGAGCCCGCCGTCGTACAGCGCGATGTCCTGGCCTTTGTCTGCGCTGGCGTCCGCGCAGACCCGGACTGGCCAGCCTCCCTCTGGCAGGGGACCTCGCACCGCGATGTCACCGCCGCACTCGACCACAATTCCTACGCGGAGCTTGGCGGCAACGCTTTCCGCGGCCCTGTCAGCGGCCCACGCCTTTCCGCTCGCGCCAAGGTCGATCGCGGTTCCGGCGGGGAGCTGCATCGTATGGACGGTACGGTCGAGCTCGAGGGCGCGCCAGCCCGCATACCCGTGGACCCGCACCTCGAGCGGCGGACCGTCGAGCGGCAGGTCACGGAACGTGACTGTGTAGCCAGCCTCTTCGACAAACTTGCCGACGGTGAGGTCGACCAACCCGCCGGTCATCTCGGCGGTGTTGATGGCAGCGGCGATTGCCTCCTCCAGCACAGG
This sequence comes from Candidatus Dormiibacterota bacterium, assembly GCA_036491755.1. GTDB lineage: Bacteria > Chloroflexota > Dormibacteria > Dormibacterales > Dormibacteraceae > DASXBJ01. Next base: position 39,160 of record DASXBJ010000039.1, on the reverse strand, counting down.
TGATATGGCGATTCCGCCGGCTCCGCTCCTTCGGTTGAGGCGAGACAGCTCGGAGTCGGGCCGAAAGCGGCTGCAAACCTCGTCGATCTCTTCCAGCTGCGCCCTGACCATCGCCATCGCCTCGGGAAACGCCGCTGGATCGGTCACGGCGACGGTGTTCTCGGTGCCCATCGCGGGGAACGAGCCCCGCATCAGCAAGGCTTGGATGGGGTCGAGTGGCACACCGGGGCGGGCGGCGGAGCCGGCGCTGCCGCCGGACCTTGGGCCGGGGGTCGCGGCGCGGTGCCGCCGGCTGCCGGCGCGTAGCCGGGGTGATGGACGACGGTCTGGATCACGGGCGGAGCCTTCTGCACCGGGGCGGCCGCAACCGGCACATTGGGTGGAAGCTGGGCGGCGGGCGGCCTGCCCGAAAAGTATGTTTCCGCCAGGGTCGCAAAGAGCCAGGTCAAGCCAACCGCGCTCGCGACTCCGCCGGCGGTGGCAACGCGCACGATGAGGATTGCCCGGTCTCGCGACGCCTCCGGAGGCCTTCCGTCCATCAGTGGTCCCCAGGCTCTGGGGACTGGCCGGGCTCGGGCTGATGGCTCGGCTGGGCGGTGGGCCTCACGGGCGCGGCCGCGGGTGGCGCCGGCCTGGGCGCGGCTTTAGGCGGGTCGTAGACATCGACCGTCTTGTGCACAGGCCCCACGGCCGGGAAGAGCGCGCTGGCCAGGATCTGGGTTGGCGCCGGGGACGGGAAGATCACCGCAAGTACCGTCGGCAGCCCGGCGATGACGATGGCCAGCAGGGCTGCGATCGCGCCCGAGCCCAGCGTGAGCACGATGAACCGTCCCACTCGGTTCCTGGCCGGCTTCCGCTGTCTCGGCTCCGCGCGGGCGGATCGGCGAGCAGCGAGGCGGCGAACGATCATCCCTTCCTCCTCTTCAAGCCGGGTCTGGTCGGCGCCCGGCTCGAGATGCAATACATAACGCCGAGATCGGCCATTTTCGGAAACCTCTCTGGAAACGGAAACGAGCCCTCGGACCGGAACTTGCGTCCTGAGCGGCGACTCGCGACGGACGTGAAGGGTGGGTTCGTTTGATGGATCTGATCGTTACCCTCAACGCCTGATGGATCGGCGACCGCGTTTCGAGCTGCGCGCCCTCGACAACCCAGCGTTCCGGCGCGTGCTGCTCGCCCTGGTGGGAATCCCGATCGGACTCTTCTACCTGTGGCGCGTCGTGCTCGAACCGCTCGTCTTTGGCACCTACCTCGGCGACTTCCAGGAGAGCTATATGCGCGCCGCGGGCCGGATCGCCGGCGGCTTCGACCCGTACGACCTGTGCGCCACGCTGGGATGCCAGGAGCCGACAGGTCCCCAATACGTGACGCCTCCCCTGCTCGCGTGGCTGCTGCAGCCACTCGTCGGGATCGACAGCCATGTCGTGGCGGCGGCCGTGGTTGTGGTCCTCAACGTGTCGCTGGCCCTGTTTCTCGCCTGCATGGTCCGCGCACTCCACGTGAGGGACTGGCAGCTCGCCGCTCTCCTGGTGATCACGGCTCTCAGCTTTGGGCCGGTCATCGGCAACATCGACGAGGGTCAGGTCAACCTGGTGCTGCTCGCTCTTTCCGGGTTGTGGCTGTGGAGCTGGGTCGAGGGCGGATGGTGGGGCGGAGTGCCACTGGCCGCCGCCGTGGCGCTGAAGGTGATCCAGGCACCGGTGGGCGTCCTTGTCTTGTGGGGACGGCGATGGGCGATGCTCACCGCCGCGATCATCACCGGCACTGGGCTGTGCCTTTTGGCCGCGCCTCAGTACCTGTTCGAGTACCTCGTCAAGGTGCTGCCGGTGGTGAGCGCCGGAACGGGCCTGTATGAGAATCACTCGCCAGGCGGAACGATCGCGCGCCTGATCGATCCGGCCACCTTCTTGGGCGCCGAGCGCGGCAGCCCGCCGCTGGCAAGAACGATCACGATCCTGATCGCCGTCATCGCCCTGGTGATCACGCTCGCGGTGCTTCGCAATCCCGCCCGCGACCGCACCGGCCGCAGCCTCGAGGCGGCCGCGATCGTCGCCGTGGCGCCGCTCGTGGCCAGCTACTCCTGGGGCACGCACCTGGTCCTGCTGCTGCTGCCGATGCTGGTGCTCGTCGCGTGGGGCGTTCGCAATCGCGATTGGACGGTGCTTGCCATGGTGGGCGGCAGCTCGCTCCTGATCGGACCCGGCAGCCAGCGGCTGCAAACGCTTTTGGTCAGCGGATATTCGAACCTCCTGGTGCTGCGCGTGATGGCGGAGCTCGGGGTCGTGGCGGTCATGGCGATCTGGCTCGCATCCCTGTTGGCGGTGACGCGGCAGCGAGCCCGGGCAGCGGGGCAAACCGGGTTGGCGGAAGGCCTCGGACAAGCGGAGAATCAACCTGTCGCAAGCCGCCTTCGCGGAGGGAACCGATGACTGAGCAGATCAACACCGGCGGCGTCCACCACCTGCGCTTGACCGTGACCGATCTGAACCGCAGCCGGGACTTCTACACGCGGCTGCTTGGCTTCGACGTCGCTGTGCAGGCCCCGCCGTCGGACGATCCGACCGCCGACGAGTCCTATCCCGTCCTGTGGGGCGGCTGCGTGATGGCGCGCGGCAGCCTGCTGCTCGGCCTTCGACCTGTGGCGAAAAAGGGCGACCGCTTCGATGAGGATCGCGTCGGGCTCGACCATCTGAGCTTCAGCGTCGCGAGCCACGCCGAGCTGGAAGACGCCGTGCGATTGTTCGACGAGCACAAGGTTCCGCATGGCCCGATCACGCCGCTGGCAGGCTTCGGCATCTACGTACTTCCGTTCCGCGATCCGGACAACATCCAGGTCGAGCTGACTGCGCCGATCGCCTGAATCAGGCATCCTGTCCAGCGCCTGTGATCGATGACCCGGTGCTCGTAGACGACTGGCATGCCGTGGCGCGCGTCGAGGATCTTGCCCGCGGGGGACCGATCGGCGCGCGCCTGCTCGGCGAGGACATCGTCGTGTGGCGAGCCGGCGACCAGGTGATCGCCTGGAGCGACCTATGCGTGCATCGAGGGACGCGACTCTCGTTGGGTCGCGTGGTCGACGGCTCCCGCCTGGAGTGCGCGTATCACGGCTGGACTTATGGAGCCGACGGGCGATGCGTGCGCATACCGGCTCATCCCGAACAGGCGCCGCCGTCGAAGGCGCGTACCGCGACATACCGCGCCGCGGTCGCCCACGGCGTCGTCTGGGTGACACTGGGCAGCGGCGCGAGCGGCATCCCGACATTCGACCTGCTCGACGACCCAAACCACCAGGTGTTGCCGGCCGGCCCATATCGCGTCGGCGCGAGTGGCCCGCGCGTGGTCGAGAACTTTCTGGACGTCGGTCATTTCCCTTTCGTTCACGAAGGGATCCTCGGCGACCGCGACAGGCCCGAGATCGCCGACTACGAGGCGAGAATCGAGGCGGACGGAGTGGTGGCGACCGGGGTCCAGGTGTTTCAGCCGGATCCCTACGGCACCGGTCGCGGATCGACGGTGACCTATACCTACCGCGTCCACCGCCCGCTTGCCGCCTCGCTGGTGAAGCATGGCGAGCTGTCGTTTGGAATCCTATTGTCCGTGACGCCACACGAGGCGACGGACAGCACCGCCTGGATGTGGATGGCGATCAACTACGAGCCGCCCGCCGGGATGGTCGAGTTCCAGGACCGCATCTTCGCCCAGGACCGACCCATCCTCGAGTCGCAGCGCCCAGAGCTGCTTCCCCTCGACCTGCAGGCGGAGCTGCACCTCCGGAGCGACCGAACCGCGATCGCCTACCGGCGCTGGCTTGCCCGGCTGGGGGTCAGAACCGGGGCGTTTTGAGGCCCTCCACGGGCACGAGAACCTCGGCCTCGTGGTACACGACCTGATTCCGTCCGGCCTGCTTGGCCCTGTACAGGGCTTCGTCGGCGTTTCCGATGACCGCGTCGGCGGTGTCTCCGTGGTCGGGGTAGATCGCCACGCCGATGGACAGAGTCAGAGGCCAGATGGGGTCCGTGCCGTGCACGACTTTGACGAGCGTGACCAGCTCGCGGATCTGCTCTATGCGTTTGGCGACCCCGTCGAGACCCGCGCTGGGCATCACCAGGAGGAACTCCTCCCCGCCGTAACGAAACGCCAGGTCCTCCTGCCGGATGTGGTTGCGGAGGAAGGTGCTCAACGCACACAGCACCGCGTCTCCGGCTTCATGCCCGAACGTGTCGTTGACACGCTTGAAATGGTCGAGGTCGATGAGGGCGAACACGATCTTGTGCCCCGCACGCCGAGTCCGGCTCAGCTCTCGTTCGATGAAGTCGCTCAGGTGACGGCGGTTGTACAGGCCGGTGAGGGGGTCCGTGATCACGGCGGCGTTCAGCTTCTCATTGGCTGAACGAAGCTCGGCGGTGCGGCGGCCGACCAGGTCCTCCAACTCGGCGTAGGCGGCTTTCAACGCATCCTCGGTGCTCCGCCTTTCCGAGACGTCCTCGAACATGACCAGGAAGTAGTCGACCTCGCCGCTCTTGTTCCAGACCGCGGTCGCGGTCCAGTGCAGCCAGATCGTGGTCCCGTCGGCGCGCGTGCCCTCCGTTTCCATGTCCGCGGATTCGGTGGCCTCGTCCAGGAGGGCGTTGAGCCGTTCCACCGCAGGCCTGATCTCCCCTTCGGGCAGGAACCGGGCCACCGTTCCTCCGATCAACGTTCCTGGAACGGAGCCGACGATCGAGTAGAAGCTTGGATTGGCGTCGATGATGGTCATGTCGGTGGCGATGCGCACGACCCCGAGGGGCGCGTGCTCGATCACGGCGTTGAGTGTCTCCGCCGACAGACGGCTCTGGATCAGAAGCCTCAGCGACTCCCGGTGCGCGATCACCTGGCTCGCCATCAGCAGGCCGATCACCAGGCCGGCGAGGCTGGTCGCGAACGCATCCATCGACTGGCGATGCACCGCGAGGACGATTGCGGTCAATCCGCCGGCGAGGATGGGCAGCCAGGGCAGGACGAGCTGCCAGATGTCGATCGGCTGTTCCTCGGACGTCGTGTCGCGGACGCCGGACGGCCACAGCGCGGCCAGCGCGATCATCAGGTAACCGACGACCCAGCCCGCATCGAGGACGACCTTTGTCGTACCGGTGAGGCTCAGGTACGCGAACGCGCTGTCCGCCAGCGCGTTGGCCGCCAACCCGCCCAGGAGCAGCAGAAGCCGGCCCTTCTGCTCGTCGGTGGCGCGCCGGATGGCGAGCAGAAGGACTGTCGCGATCAGGATGTCCCCGACCGGGTAGGCGGCCCCGACCAACCGCGCTGACAACGGTGCTCCGGGGACGGTCAGGATATCGCCCAAACCAAGCTCCCAGGCCAGGAACAGGAGCGACATCAGGACGATCGCCCGGTCCAGCCACAGGCGCAGCCCGATCGAAGTGCCTCGAGCCGAGGTGGCGAAGCTGAGGATCCCGGCCAGCGCCAGCGGGATGGCAACGAGAAAACCGATGTCGGCAACAGATGGTGATGGCACGGTCCGACCCAGTCCGACTTCGTACACGGACCAGAAGGCCTGGCCCAAAAACCAGCTGGCGGAGGAAGCGGCAAGGAGGGTCCACGCCCGCCTGAGCTTGCCCTGCGTTCGGATCGCGGCGAACCCGCAGCTGACCGCGGCGATGCCGGCCGCCACCGCCTCCCCGATGTCGTCGACCGCGGTCGTCACGGTGGTTCCCCCCAGGGTCACCGCCATCCAGACGACGAAGGCGACGCTGCAGAGCCCAAAAAGTCCCGCCCACGCGGTGAATCGCCCCCACCTCCTCGCGGGGCTCGTGGGATCCGGCATCGGCAAGCTCGCGGCCACCTTCCGCGACCGGTATAGCACTCAGCCACCCAGGGCTCCACTTCTTAGGCAGATGACTTGAAAAAGAGGGCGGCTCCGGGCGTCTGTCTAGCGGTGCAGCGCGGCCCAGATATGCGGCCCGAGCAGGACGGCCACGGCCAGCGCGCCGCCGATCTCGGTCACCGCGGTCGCGCCGGCCGCGACATCTTTGATCTTGCCGATGCGGGGATCTTGGTCGGGCTGTATGTAATCGCACACCATCTCGATCGACGTGTTCAGTGTTTCAACGGCCAGCAGGATCGTCCCCAGCAGCACGAGCATGGCGATCTCGATGCTGGAGAGACGGAGCAGCACGCCCCCAGCCGCGAGCGCGATCACGACGACGATGCCCAGGCGGAGGGAGGGGGTTCGCGGCGCGATCCACATCAACCCGGAGAAGGCGTGGTAGGCGCTGCCCAACGGGTTCCAGGATGCGGAGCGATGGCCGGCCCGGCGTTCCATGCTGACTGACGAACGTTTGCCGCTTCGGTGCTACCCAGGTCCCATACGGGCAGCCGTCAGGCCCAGGTCAACTCGCCACCTCGAAGTGGATGACAGGGAGCTCGGACAGTAGGATGGAGACCAGCTCGCGGTCCCACTGCTGGCCCGCGCCACGCATCAGGGTCTCGATCGCCTCCTCGGAATCGCGGCGCGCCCTGTACGGGCGATCGCTGGCGAGGGCGTCGTATGCGTCGCAGACCGACACGATCCGAGCCAGCAGCGGGATCTTGTGGCCGCACAGGCCGTCCGGATAGCCCCCGCCGTCGAAGCGCTCATGGTGATGGCGAACGATGGGTAGGAGGTTCGCGGCCGAAGGCAGGGGCTTGACGATGCTCTCGCCGATGACCGGATGGGCGCGCATCTGGCGCTCCTCCTCGGCGTTCAGCGGGCCGGGCTTGAGGAGAATGGCGTCGGGCAACGCTATCTTGCCGATGTCGTGGATTCGACCGCCGCGATAGAGGGCGACCAGGTCTGCTTCGTGGAGGCCCAACCTGGTGCCGACATGGAGAGCGGAGTTGGCGACCCGCTGGGCGTGGCTGACCGTGTACGGATCGCGTGCCTCTGCCGCGGCCGCCAGCGCGAAGACGAGCTGTTCCGAGTCGAAGCCGGCCGAGGATTTCATCCGTGAACCATTCTTGGAACCGGCTTGACCAATGTCACCATGCCCGGACACGGCCGCCGGGCCACAGAATCACAGGTATTGCGAGCCCTGAGTTCGGATGGCCCGGGCTGAGTTCTTCAGGATTCGAAGCCGACCGATGCGGGTGATCTGGTTCCGGCTCGAAGCGTTTCGCTAGCCGGCCTGGGTCACATTCCGGATCATCCACTGCCGCAACGACGGGACCATCTCGAGTGCAAGGCCAGGCGAGCGGGCGTCGTCGGCCAAGAGACCGGTCGGATTGACCAGCAGCGCGTGGCCGGTGGGCAGCACATGGACTGAGAAGTTGGGCTTGTTCAGCGTGCTGAGAATCTGCAGGCAGATCGCGGTTGGAACCGTCCGGTCATTGGTCCCCAACAGCCAAAGCGTCGGCGTCCTGAGCGCCTCAATGGCGCTGCGCGGGTCGTATCCGGTGTGGATCGCCTGGACTTCGGATTCCATCCGGCTTTCCGCTTCGAGCGGCGCCGACGCGCCCCCACCGGTGTAACCCGCCCATTGATCGGTCTGATCGACCGTCGTCGCCGGCGCCGAGGCTAGGACGTCGAACGCCGCTCCGGGGTGCCTCTCCATCGCAAGCGGCACCGTCCATCCGCCCTGGCTCCCGCCGTGAAATCCGACCCGGCTCGCATCCACGCCCGGCCAGCGGGACAGAAACGAAAGCATGGCCGCGGCGTCGTCGGCGTAGGTTGTCAGCGCGGCGACAGTAGGCGCCTCTCCGGGATAGATGCCGGTCGAAGAGCCTATCCCCCGCTTGTCATAGGTCAGGACCGCCAGGCCCATGCTCGCGTACACCCCGACCCAGATGTCGTAGAAGTAGCGCTCGCCCCGTTCGGCCCCGTGGACGACAACGATGCCTGGATGCGCGCCGCTCCCCAGCGGGTCGGTGATCGTGGCGGCGAGCTCCGCCCCGGCGGCCGGGACCGCGACGTCGGTCTGCTTGTAGGTGATCCGCTGCGCGACCCGTCGCCGCGACGATTCGGTGACTGTGATGGTGCCGGCGTCAAAAACGATGACCGCGAACGCCGGCGACGGCTCGAGGAATCGGAAGCCGATCGTGAACCGGTTCGGTGCATCGGTCGCGTACAACGTCCGGTAGGCGCCATCCCCAGTGTCGAAGAACCAGCCGAGCCTGGCGATTATGAGGATGTCCCCATCGCCCGCACGGTAGCTGCCGAAGTAGGCCGCCAGCAAAGCCGGCGAGGCCGGTGATGGCTGTGCGGCCGAGGAAGTTGCAACCGGCAGGCTGCCGGTTCCGCAACCCATCACAGCGCACATGACGAGCACGGCCACAAATGCGCGCCGCATCGCGGCAGATTAGCACGAATCCGTGGCACTTACCACGGTTCCGTGGCAAACCGCTACAGTGCTCTTGAGTGCGCGACCGGCCTGACGTGTCTCTTCTGTTTGACCTCTTCGTGACCTCGCAACGCGTCCGCCGCGTGCTCACCCGAGCGCTGACCGGCTCGCGCATGCGTCCGGACGAGTACGCGGTGTACAGCCTTCTCTGGGAGCGCGCGCCTTTGACCGCGACCGAGATGGCGCAGCAGCTCGGCATTCCACTGACCACCGCCCTGGATTACCTGAATGCGATGGGTAGCGCAGGCCACATTCAACGCTCGCCACATCCCGGGGATGGTCGCGCGGTGCACGTCAGACTGAGCGGGGCCGGCAGAGCGGCGCACAGGCGCGCGAACGCGTTGTGGGAGGTTGCGCGCAAGGAGATCGAAAAGGGACTGCGAGTGCCTCTGGCCGAAGCCAGGGACGTGATTCGCGCCATCGACGACGCCGCCCTGGCAGCCCTCGAGCCTGATGCTGAAGACAGGAGGCGCCGATGGCCCCAGAGCTAAATCGAATTCCGGCCGCTCAACCCTAGAAGGCGATCCTGCAGCGGCGCGCCGTCTGGCACCCCGACGGCGGGACCGTAAACGCCCATCGCGCGCCATGCCTCCATGTCGGGCGCCAGCTCTTGCCACATCTCACGCACGAGGTCATCCGAAAGTTTGGTGCCGGCCCCGATCCACCTTGCGATGTCGTAAGCCCGGAATCCACGAAAAGAGCTCGTGTGCTTCAGGTACTCGCTCGCGGGAAAATCGCCATACGAGAGATGCACGACTCGGTCCAGGTCCGACGCCTCTCTGGCCGCCGCGACCGCCGCGTCGCTGTACTTGCGATAGGCAACCTCAGGGTCGGTCTTGATGTGGTCGAACCGGTCGCCGACCTCCGCCATCGTTTTGCCGGCCAGGACGTCCGGCACCCACGCCGAGTCGTAGGCGTGGTAGTTGACGATCTGCCGCAGCGTGGCGTCGCCCTGCCCGCCGGTGGCAAACCATTCCGGCTTCGCGAGCGCCCACTGGTCCGGCTTGATCTGATCGACCACGGCGGCCAGCGCTTGCTCGGAAAGGATGAAAACCTCGCGCGCGCCCATCGTTGCCTCAGTCTAGGGAGTCGGCGAAGGTGCTACTTTCCGATCAGGACCTCGGTTGACTTGATGATGACCGTGACGCGGTCGCCGGCCTTCAGCTTCAGGCTCTTGACCGAGCGGTCCGTGATGACGGCCACGATCTTGCCCGCGTTGACCTTGACCTCGACCTCGGCCATCACCGCGCCGGACTTGACCCCTGAGACTCGACCCTTGAGCTGGTTGCGAGCGCTGAGTTTCATGATTTCTCCTCCCTGTCGCCTTCCGTCTCTGGTTGCGACGCGTCCGCCGGGATGGCGAACCCCGCCAGGTCAACTCCACAGTACCAACCGATCACAGCTCATATTTCAAGCTGGATAGACCACGACATCGGTGGCCTTGAAAGACAGCCAGACGTCACCACCTCTGGCGAGTTCAAGGTCGATCAGCGCGGCTCGGCTCACCTCCGCAACCATGGGTGTGTCGCCCTCGATCCTCACCCTCGCTCTGTCGCCGAGCAGCTCGACGCCGCCGGCGCGGCCGGACCAGACGTTGCGGGGGCTGCCTTCCGGGCGCACCCTGTGCACCGATACCGCGCGCGGGTGGATCACGGCAAACACCGCGCCGGAAATCGCGTCGGTGGCGGCAACCACCGGTCCATCTGGAGTCCGTATCGATCCATGCTCGGCCTCGCCCCGAAACAGGTTCACGCCCACCAGGTCGGCGACATATCTCGATCGCGGACGCTCGGTCACCTCGGCCGGCGTGCCGCTCTGCACGTGGCGCCCGGCCTCCATGACGATGAGGCGGTCGGCCAGGCTGACGGCCTCCAGCGGATCGTGCGTCACGACCAGGCGCAGGCCGCGGAACGAGTCCAGATGATTCTTGAGGTCGCGCCGGACCTCAGCACGGGTCGTCACGTCAAGCGCGGCAAGCGGCTCGTCGAGCAGCAGGAGGCGCGGCTCGGGCGCCAGGGCGCGCGCCAGCGCGACCCGCTGGCGCTCACCACCGGACAGCTGGGCCGGCCGGGCCTTCGCGTACCGCCCGAGGCCAACGCGCTCCAACCACTCCATCGCACGTGACCAGGCCTGGGCTCCATCGGCACCGCGGGAACGCAGGCCAAAAGCAACGTTGTCGAGCACGCTGAGATGGGGAAATAGAAGGTAGTCCTGGAACACGACACCGATCGAGCGATCCTCGGTCCGGACGTAACGCCTGGTGGCAGCGTCTTCCAGGACCTCTCCATCAAGCCGGACGTGCCCGGCATCGATGGGGACCAGGCCTGCGATGGCTCGAAGCAGGGTGGTCTTGCCCGCTCCGTTGGGTCCGAGCAGGGCCACGATCTCCCCCTCCTCGATGACGAGCTCCATCTGGAGCGCCAAAGGTCCCAGGGTCAAGCGCAGGTCGACCTCCAGGCTCATGCGGTGCCGAGCCAGCGATCCCTCAATCCGATCAACACCAGCAGCGAGACTGACAGAAGAACGAGGCTGAGGACGAAAGAGGACTCAGGGTTTGTCTCCAGGAGGAGATACACCGCGAGCGGCATCGTTTGCGTGACGCCGGGAAAGTTGCCGGCGAACGTGATCGTCGCCCCGAACTCGCCCAGCGCTCTCGCCCAGCACAGGATCGAGCCCGCGACCAACGACGGCGCGACCAGCGGCAGGGTGACTCGCGTGAAGACGGTCCAGCGGTGCGCGCCGAGAGCGCGGGCTGCCTCCTCATAGCGGCGATCCATCGAGCGCAGCCCGGCCTCCACGGTCAAGACCAGAAACGGCATGGCGACGAAGGTCTCCGCCATGACCACGCCGGCCGTCGTGAACGGGAGCGTGATTCCGAACGAGTTGTCGAGCCAGGCGCCGAGCAGGCCGCGTCTTCCGAACGCGAGCAGGAGCGCGATCCCTCCCACCACCGGCGGCAGCACCATGGGCAGGGTCGTCAGCGCTCGCAGCACGCTGCGGCCCGGAAAGTCGATGCGCGCATAGACCCATGCGAGGGGCACGCCGAGGAAGAGCGCGATTGCCGTCGCCGACAGCGACGCCTCGAGGGAGAGCCTCAGCGCCTGCAGCGTGTCGGGCGCAAGCAGCGATTGCACCGCGCTGCCCCAGGGCGTCCGCACGATCAGGCCGACCAGCGGCGCGATGAAAAAGGCGGCCCCGAGGGCAGCCAGCACCGCGATTAGCAGCGGCGCCCGTTCGCGCCTCACAGCTCAGACGTGCTGGAAGCCGAACGTTGCCATCGTGGATTGCCCTGCGTCCGAGACCACGTAGGCGATGAAGGCATTGGCAAGGGCAAGATTCGTCGAGCCCTTGACGGCCACGATCGGGTACGCGGCGATCACGTTGTCGGCATCGGGGATGGGAACTCCGGCGACCTTGCCGCCTGCCGCCTGCACGTCCGTGGTGTAGACGATGCCCGCGTCCGCTTCGCCAAGCTCAATCTTGCTGATCACTCCGGTGACCGCAGTTTCGAGGCTCCTGGGCGTCACCGTGACGCCCGCCCTCGCGAGCGCCTGCAGTGCGTATTTGCCGGCGGGGACGGTCGGCCCCTCGGTGATGTAGATGACGCCGGGCTGGGCAAGGTCGGCGAGGCCCGTGATGCCTTTGGGATTGCCCGAAGCCACCACGATCTCGAGCTTGTTGTGCGCGAATACGTGGGAAGAACCCGTGGTGAAGCCGGCGTCGCCAAGGGCTTGCATGTTCGCGGTGTCGGCCGACGCGAACACGTCGGCCGGCGCACCCTGCTCGATCTGGTTCACCAGGGTCGGAGTGCCCGCGAAGTTGAACTGGATCGTAGCTCCAGGATGAGCCCGTTGAAATGAGGTGCCCAGAGCGTTGAATGAAGCGGCCAGGGAGGCGGCTGCGAACACCGATATGTTGCCCGAGAGCGGAGTCGCGCTCGGAGAGCTCGAGGCCGTGCTCGAGGAGCTCCCGCAAGCGGCGGCAAAGAATGCCGCAACCACCAAAAGCGATGCCACTCGACGCCCCATTCGACCTCTCTCTCAGCTGCCGGGCAGCTCGATGACGACGTTGGTGGACTTGATCGACGCGACAGCGACGACGCCCGGCTTCAGCCCGAGCTCATCGGCGGCGTCGCGCGTCATGAGCGAGACGATTCGGTGCGGTCCGGCTTGTATCTCGACCTGGGCCGCGACGCCATCCTTGACGACCCTGGTCACGATCCCCTGAAAGCGGTTGCGGGCGGACTCCCTCACCGCGACGGGCGCCGTGGGCCGGGGCTGCGCCGCCATGTAGCGAGCCAACGCCGCGCCATCGATCTGCCTGTGGCCGCCGGCGGACCGCGCGGTCTTGATGTGCCCGGTGTCGATCAGCCGGCGGACCGTGTCAGGACTGACCCGAAGGAGCTCGGCCGCCTTGCCTATCCGTAGTGCCTTGGCCACGCCGTCAAAGGTAGCAAATGCCGGGTTTCGACGAGATTGTGCGCGCGAATTGGGAACAAACGACCACAGACATGGCGGCTGCGAGAAAGCCAGGGGCGAGTGTGTTTCAAGGGTCGAGGCCCAGAAACAGAAAGACCCGGCCGGCGAGATGCCGGCCGGGTCTTGGTTTCAGCCGGCTAGAACGCGATTTTCCATATGCCGCGACCGTGTGTCGCCGCGTAGATGAAGCCGTCCGGGCCCGGCGTCAGGTCATTGATCGAAGCGTTCGGAAGTCCGGTGCCCAGAACTGACCACGACGTTGCGGCGCCCTGCCCGGCGGTCGCCGTGTACACGCCGGCGTCGGTCGCCAGCGCGAGCCGTCCGTGGTCGAGGATGAGAGCGTCGGACGCGATGTCAGGAAGGTTGCCGGAGATGTCGGTCCACGACTGACCGCCGTTGGTCGTCTCGAAGACGTGGCCGACGCCGCCACCCGGGATGAAGCGGCGGGAGTATCCGTTGAAGATCGCGTAAGCGTGCGCCGGGTTGGCCTGGTCGACGGTCATGCCGGCGATGAAGCGGTTGGGAAGGTTGGACATGTCGAGCTGGTGCCAGGTGCCGCCGTAGTTGGTCGCGATGCCGCGACCGAACGCCGGCCCCGGGTTGCCGCCGCCGGCCACCCACGCGGTGTAGATGATCTGGCCGCCGTTGGCCGAGGAAAGGGCGGTCACGGAGTTGCCCGAGCCGGTGTCATAGACGTTCTGCCACGAGCAGGAGCTGCTGGTGCAGCTGGTCTGCCAGCCAGACGTCGAGACCCAGACGAACTGCCCTCCGATCAGCCAGACGTTCTTGTTCTGCTGGTCCTGGATCAACGGCGTGACGAACCGCGCCGCAGGGTCACAGCCGGCCCGTGGCCCGCCAGGCATGCCGGTGATCGCCTGCGAAGCGCAGGTCGGACTGACGAAGTCGGCGAAGCTGTGCCCGCCGTCGGTTGACGAGTACATGGTCCCATCCACATACTCGCCCGCCATCTTGTTGGCGTTCTGCGGGTCGACGATCACGTAGAAGCCGTCGCCGCCCGCCGGCGCGACCATCTGGCTGCTGCCGGTCGCGAGAACTGAGGTGCCGTTGTCCTGCAGCCCGCCCCATACGCCGACGCCGTGGCCACCCAGCTTGCCGGCGCGAGCGTCGTAGTACTGCCACGAGCGCAGGCTGGCGTTGAGGTCGGACCAGTTGCCGTCTTGCTGGACGTCCGAAAGAGGCCTCGAGTAAACGCCGCCGTCGTTGCCGATGACGATGAGCCCGTCGGTGATCATCATCGCGTGCTGGTCGGGGTGGGTTGTCTTCGGGCAGCCCGCCGCCGTGCCGTCGCAGGGGTACGAGTAGTTCCAGTACGGGCTGGCGGTGATCCATGAGGTCCCGCCGTCGGTCGACTCATAGACTTCCTCGAGCCCGGCGTAAATGTGATTCGCGTTGGCCCGGTCGACGGCGAGGTCCTGGTTGTACCAGGCCTGCACGCCCGGCGCTCCGAAGGTCGAAGCCGCCGAACCCGAGCCGGCGAGCTTGCTGGAGTTGGCGATCTTCGTCCATGGCCCTGCGACGCCGGCCGGGCTGCCGGTGGTGCTGAAGATGCCCTGCAGCACGTTGGATGCTCCGGCGGTCAGCTTCCTGGGCGACTCGACGATCGCGTAAAGCTTGCTGCCGTCCGCGGAGTACGCGAAGGTGGTGCGGCCGATGTCCGTGGCGTCGATGGCGCCTCCGGTGGGGATGACCTTCGTGAAGGTCAAACCGCCGTCGGTCGACTGGTAGAAGCCGTTGTTCTGTGTGTGGCCGGGCCCGCGCCACCCGATGACCGTGATGATCGTCCGGCCCGAGGTGCCCGGCACGACTGCAACGTCAGTCACCTGCTGGTCATAGGGCGGGTTGTCTGTCGCGCCGGCCGGCGCCAGGACCGCGTTCCAGGTGTTCGTTCCGGCCGCGAGGCGGAAAAGGCCGCTGTCCGTCGCCGCGAACGCATTGCCGCTTGGGTCGAAGGCGAGCCGGAAAGTCGTGTGAGACATGAGTGGACCGTTCCCCGACGCGTCGGTGCCGACTGGCTGGAACGATGCGCCGCCGTCAACGCTCCTGTAGACGCCGGTTCCCTGGTAGCTGTCCTGGGAGGTGTTGGCCTCGCCTGTGCCGACCCACAGCGAGCCGTCGGTTGGACTGACCGCGAGCGAGCCGATGGAAAGGCTGGGCATGAAATCGAACAGGGGAGTCCACTGCTGTCCCTGGTTGGACGACTTCCAAACGCCGCCGTCGGCGGTGCCGGCGAACCATGCGCCGTCCCCGGTCTGGACGAGGGCGGTCGTACGGCCTCCCGCCAGGGAGAACCCGGAGCCGATGTTGGACCAGAAGGGATCGGTGTAGTTGCTCGGTTCGATGTTGTAAGGCTGGGTTGTGACCTCCTGCCAGGCGGCACCGGTCACAGGCATCGCTTTGGCTTGCTGGACCGCGCTCGCCAGGGCGGCGCCCGATACCGCGGCCGCGGGTGCGGTGCGCTCGGAGCTGTACTGGGCCTGCTGGTCCGCGAGATCGCCGTCGGGCGTGCCGGTCGAGCTCCGGAGCACGCTGTTGCGGGCCTGCACCTGGTCGGCGGCGCCATGGCCATGATGATTCTGCGCGAAGGCGGCCAGACCGCTGAACGAAACAATCGAGCCCGCCGCCAAAGCGGCGGCCACCGACAAACGTAAGACGCGCGACTCTTTCATACCCACTCCTCGATTCGCAGCTCCGCTGGATTCACATGCAGCGCCTGTAGACCCGAGTTCCGTGATGTCACAGCGCAACCGAATCTCGCCTCGTGGCACCACCGGCTCCCCGCCCGGGCGCGGCCAGAATCCGATATTAACCCGGACCTGCGGCGAGGACAATCCCTGCTTGAGCGGTCGTCGCCAGGCGCCTATATAGATGGACGCGAGGTGATCCCCCAACCGACCGCGATGCTTTGCGGTCTCAAATGGGAGCCCAAAAAATGGCCAAAACCACGGCGACCGGGGGGCGACCGGAACACCTCGACTGCCGACATTCGCGCTAATTCGTGCTCGCCCGACCAGGTCGTACCTAGACTGAGCCCACGGCGAAGTTTGGATCCAGGTCGATTGGATCCCTTGCACGTTTCGGCTTGCTGGCCCTGGTACCGGTCGTGGCGCTGGGCGCTGTGCTGGCCCATGAGCTGAACGCGGACGTCCAGCAGCGGTATCTCGAGACCGCCCAGAGCAGCGCGGCCCTGGTCGCCCGCGTGGGCATCCAGCCGCTTCTCGACTCGCAAGAGCTCGCCATCGGCATGACCGCGGACCAGATCATCCAGGTCAACCAGAGGCTCCAGGGGGCCGCGGTCAGCAGGGAGATCGCGCGGATCAAGGTGTGGAACCCTGCCGGCACCGTCGTGTACTCGGACAACCAGGCATTGATCGGCAAGACGCTGCCGATTGACGGCGACCTGGAGGCAGCGCTCGCGGGACATCCAGGTGGCGGCCTGACGAACGGCCAAGACGCCGAAAACGCCGGCGACAACCTCAGCGGCGAGCTCGTCCAGGTGTACGTTCCGCTCATATTCACCAGCGGATCGCGGCCCAGCGGAGCCTTCGAGCTGTACCTCCCGTATGCGCCCGTGCAGGCCGCGATCGATCGCGAGTCACAGCAGCTCTACGGCGCCCTGGCCGTGGGATTGGTCCTGTTCTATGCGTCGATGTTCCCGGTCGCTGTCCTGGCTGATCGCTGGAGGCGCCGGCTGCAGAACCAGGCTGATTCGACGGCCATCGCCAACCTTGTCGTGCTCGAGCGGCTGAACAGGCTGAAAAGCAACTTCCTGATCCGGATCAGCCACCAGTTCCGCACCGCGCTGGTGGGAATTCAGGGCTTCAGCGAGCTCATGCGCGACTCGGAGGAACTCAACCTGCACAACGTGAAAGCCTTCGCCAGCGACATCTACAACGAGGCGGAGCAGCTGGACCGCGCCTTCAGCCAGATGATCGAGCTGGACCGCATGGAGACAGGGTCCACGAGCCTGGAGGTAAACCAGGTGTACATCAACCAGCTCATGGCGGATGTCGTCGACAACTTCAGGCAAGGGCACCCGCAGAACCCGCTGACGGTCGAGCTGGACCCCGCACTGGGTGTCATCACAGTGGACCGGGAGAAGGTCGCGCAGGTGTTGACCATCCTGCTCAGCAATGCCACGAAGTACTCGCCACCCGGCAGCAGGGTCTCCGTGACCAGCCGGATCAAGGATCGATTCGCCGTGGTCACGGTGAATGACGAAGGGGCAGGCCTGGCGCCCGAGATCGCCGGCGGGTTGATCGACGGCAAACAGCTGCTGCTGCCAGTCTCGGCCAACTACGAAAGCGGGGACGGCGGGACGGGTTTGGGCTTGCCGATCGCACGCCAGATCGTCCTCATGCACGGCGGCCGGATCTGGTCGGAGAGCCTGGCCGGCCAGGGCTCGGCATTCCATTTCACTCTGCCGCTGCACACCGATTCGCCGGCGGTCTCCGAGGCCGTCGCCGAGGGCGTCTGAGCGGCGCCTCAGGAGCAGCTCCACCAGCCCGCGATGTTGAGGCTCACGTCGACCGGGGAGCTGCTGCTGGCCCCCAGGCCGGCGTAGACCCATCCGAACTGCTCGGAGCCCTCGATCGTGACCGATCCCGCCGACGATTCCCAAAGCGCCCCCGTGGTGAATTCGCGGATTGCGACCTTGGCCACGCCGTCAGCGACGCCCAGCGTGCCTTGCGGCCAGGGCGCGAGCGCGTAGGTGCCGGGGCCGTGGTAGCCGCCGTTGACCTCGATGTACAGGAGAAACGTGTCCTTGGTGCCGTTCAGCAACATTTCCCTGGCCTGATCGAACGAACCGCTCGGGCAACTGGTGCCCTTGCCGATCGAGGCGCACTCATTGAACACTCCGGTCAGCTTCAGCTCGGTGGGCTGGCACGTGAGGGTTTCGCGAACTGCCAGGGCCGTCGGCGACGGACGCGGGCGCTGCGGGGTGGTGTCATTCGGGACGCGATAGACGGTGAATACAACCGACGCGGCGGCGATCGCAACGATCGCTCCCGCGATCACGAGGACTCGGTGAATCATCAGGTGCTCTGTTCCACCCCAGCGAGGCTCAGTAAGGGTAAGGCCAAGTTCGAGCGCACGCCGCTCCGTTCATCAGGTCCGGTGCGGGCCCTCTGGCTGTAACTTGTCAGCGTCTTGAATGGTGGCGCGATGACCGAGACCTACGTGCACGGCTACGACCCTCGTGAGGCGGAGCGCCTGCACGACCAGGCGAAGAGCCTCGTCGAGCTGCTGCACTGGGACACGAGGTATCAACAGGGCGAGAAGGTGCTCGAGGCCGGGTGCGGCGTGGGAGCCCAGACCGTCACGCTGGCGCGCAACAGCCCGCAATCCGTGATCACGTCCGTGGATCTCTCGGCCGCCTCCCTCGCCCAGGCTCGCGCGGCGGTGGAGGCCGCCGGACTGGACAACGTCGCGTTTCGGCAGGCCGACATTTTCAATCTGCCGTTTCCACCGGAGTCGTTCGATCACGTCTTCGTTTGCTTCGTCCTCGAGCACCTGACCCGACCCGTGGAGGGACTCCAGGCGCTCGGGAGACTCATGAAGGCAGGTGGCACGATCACGGTGATCGAGGGCGACCACGGTTCCGCCTACTTTCACCCGGACAGCGAGTACGCGCAGCGGGCGATCGACTGCCTGGTCAAGCTCCAGGCGGGCGCGGGCGGCGACGCTCTGATCGGACGGTCGCTGTATCCGCTGGTGAAGGAGGCGGGATTCGGCGCGGTCCAGGTTTCGCCGCGGATGGTCTACGTCGACTCCAGCCGGCCGGCCCTGGTCGAGGGCTTCACGAAGCGAACGTTCACCGCGATGATCGCGGGAGTTCGAGACGCATCCATCGCCGCGGGCCTCATGAGCGGGCCGGACTTCGATCAGGGCCTCGCCGATCTGTACCGCACCGCCGAACCAGACGGGGTCTTCTGCTACACGTTCTTCAAAGCCGTCGGCGTCAACCAGGGATAGCGCGAAAAACGGCGGCACCCGTTCATGGGTGCCGCCCCAACGACGACGAGAGATCACGAATCTCCATCAGCCAGTCGGAATTGCTGATGCGTCTCCGCCGGACGTGTTCACCGTGATCGCGAACGAGCTGTCGTCCAACGACGCCTGGAGGGTGTCCCCTTTCATGAGATCACCGGTGATGGCGAGAAGGAAGCTGTCCGCCTGGGCGAGGTCGCGCTGAAGCTGCGCGTCCTTCCCTGCCAGCGCGGTGGGCGGCGGATTTTGTGCCAGCCCGATCAGGAAGCCCTCGATCTCCGTGGCGGCCGACTGCACATCCCCTTCACACGCCTGGGCCCGTGCAGCAGTGCAGACCGTCCCCGTCGACAGCCGCGAGCAGCCGAGGTCGGCCGGAGAGGGGGTCGAGTTCACGCAGGCGCTCAGCGAGCGCCTGACCAGGCTGATCTCGTCGTGGAACGAACCGGCCAACCTTGGGTAGGACCCCTCGAGCGTGAGGGCGGCGGGGTCGATCCAGGCGCGCTCGTAAAGTCCCGCCGCCATCGCCTGGTCGAACCCGCTGGAGTTGTTCGCCCGTTGAAACGCGGCGGCATTGGTCAAATCCGAAGCTACGGCGGTCAGGTGCGCTCGGAGCTGACCGTCGAGGGCCTGAAGCCCGGCCGGTGTTTTGGCTGTGTCGAGATCGCCAACCCATTGTTGTAGGGTCGGAATCACGCGCTGGATGGCAGCCGGGCAACCCTGATCCTGGATGGTTGCGCAGTTGTTGTTCGAGGTTGCTCTGTCCATTGTTGCGTAGTCCCTGGTGACCATTGCTTCGTATGCGATGACATTTCTGTCCTGGCCTGCCGGCACGCTGCCGACGGGCGAGTGGTGGGTCGCCAGGAAAGCGGCGATCGCAGCGACGGCCATGACCGCCGCCGTCAGGACGGCGGCAAAACGAAGTCCCATCGTCGTCCACCTCATTCGGTACGCCTGGCGTCCCGTCCGGGTCGCCGGGCTCGTTGTGATCGCAAAACTCAGGCGCTCGTACGCGCCGGGTCGCGGCTCCATCTCGAGAGCCTCGTGAAACCTGTCAAACACGATTCGCTCGTCCATCATGCCGTCGCCCCCTGCATGTTCAAGATGGGCTTGAGCCGACGGAGCGCCCTCTCGACGCGGCTGCGCGCCGCTTTGGGCGTTATGCCCAGGGTGGCCGCTATCTCTTCGAACGGCATGTCGAGGTAGTAGCGAAGGACCAGGATCAGCCGCTCGTCATGTCCGATCCTGCGCAGGGCCCTACGCAGGTCGAGCGACGCGGCGACATCGATCTCGGGCGCCTCACCCTCGGGTTGTTCGCTGTTGGTGGCAGACCACCATCTGCTTCGCTTGACCGAGCGGCACTGGTTGGCGACGATGCCCAGAAACCACGGCCGCAGGATGGAGCCTTCGCGCAAGTTGCCGATCCTCCTCCAGGCGGAGAAGGCCGCCTCCTGCACCGCGTCCTCGGCTTCATCGACGTCCTGGAGGAGGCCGCAGGCGAGCCGGAACGCGGTCCGGTACTCAGGCCGGAGAAGCTCGGCGAAAGCGCCTCGATCGCCGGCCTTGGCCGAGTTGATGAGGTCGATTTCGCGCGCCTGGAAAACCATTCCTTTGACTACACCTGTAACCAATAGGGGCGATGGGGTCGATTTGCCCTAACAATTTGAGCACCGGAACGCGGTCGGAGTCAGGCCGGGCTAGATCGGACTTCCGAGGTAGCGGGCGGCGACATCGGAGAGCTCCGCTGGGTCCGTCGCCGCCTTGATCACGTAGTCGCTCGCCCCCAGGATCTTGCTCTGGCTCAAAAAGGCGGGCTCGTCGTAGTTCGAGAGCATCACGACAGGGATGCTCCGCATCGTAGGGTCCGCCTTGAGCCGCCTCAAAACCTCGATGCCGTCCAGCTTGGGCATCTTGATGTCAAGAAAGATCAGGCTCGGCCGGATCGAAGCGGCCACCTCCAACCCGGCCAAGCCGTCCGAGGCGACCACGACTCTATAACCAGCCCTGTCCAGGACGAACCTGTACATGTCGACGACGATCTGGTCATCGTCCACCAAAAGAACAGTGTGGTCGTGGGCTGGGCTCATAGGGCTTCCGCCCCCTCCGATTCGTTGCCTGCCGGAACAGGCAACCGCAGCCTGAAGATGCTTCCCTTGCCCAGCTCAGTGCTGAAGAGTTCCAGCTCGCCACCCATGTTGCGAGCCAGCCCTCGGGCAATGTAGAGGCCAAGCCCGGCGCCGGAGGTCCCCGATTCGTTGGGGTCCTCAACTCGTGCGAACTGCTCGAAGATGAATTCGCTCTGTGACGCCGGGATCCCACGGCCGCGGTCCCGGACTTCGACCCAGACGTGACCGGGCGCCGGCACGACACGAGCCTCAACCTGCGGCGGGCCATCGCTGTAGGCGACCGCATTGTTCAGCAGGTTGTCCAGGATCCGGGCGAGATGGTCGCCGTCTGCGACAACGAGGATTGGTGCGTCGGGCAGCTGCGACCCGACCGTACCGCCCTTCAGACCGGCAAATGCCTTGGCGCGCGAGGCGGCCAGGCGGACCGATTCGACGATGTCGAGCACCCTGCGTTTGGTCACCGGCGAGCCGGTTTGCAGGCGGGCCGCGAGCAGCAGAGCGTCGACCAGCTTTTTGAGCTCGCCGGCCTTTTGCTCGATGACCCCGAGAGCCTTGTCGGATTCCGTCGAGTTGCGCTCGATGATCCCGGCCCGGAGAAGTGAGGCGTAGCCGCTGATCACCGTGACCGGTGTCCGGAGCTCATGCGCAGCCAGGTTCAGGAACTCGGTTTTGGAGGCGCTTGCCTTCTTGAGCTCTTCGAACAGCCTCGCGTTTCGGAGCGCCAGCATCGCCGCGTTGCCCATCAGCTGCAGGGTGGTTGTGTCCGCATTCGTGAACTGCCGGTCTGCGGTGCGCGAGACGATCAGCAGGCCGGCCGGTCTGCCGCTCAAGAACAGGGGCAGCGTGGCCGTCTGGGTCATCTGCTCGAGGGCTGCTCGGAATTCAGGCGCCGCGTCGGGTGTGCTCATCGCACCGCCGAATACCGGCTGCTGGGTTCGCAGCGCCTGACTGATCAGGGGTTGATGCTCGAGGTACTCCAAGCCATAGCGCAGGCCGACCCAGCGCACCTCACCCGAACGCGAGTGGGTCGCCTCGATCACCAGCTCGTGGTCGTCCATGCTCGACAGCGTGGCGCGATCTGCCTCGACGGTCTCGAGCGTGCGGCTGAGCAGAACCTGGATGATCTCTCGCGGCGACAGGGATCCCGCGAGAGCCATCGCCACCTCGAGAGTCAGCTCCAGGCGGCGAGCAGAGTGGCGGGCGTCGGCCAGGAGCTCGGCGCGGTCCGCGGCCAGCGCGACGAGTTTGCCGAACTCATCCATCAGTCGCCGCTCGGCGTCGGTGAAGGGAGTCGCGAGACGCTTGGCGAAGACCAGGACGCCGGGGTAGCCGCGGTCCTCCAGAACGCGGCCACCGGCCGTCAAGGGGACCGCGCGCGCGGTGTGGATGCCATCGAGAAGGCCGCGTTTGCCGGCCCCCAGACCTTCAGCCGCCGTGACCTCCACCGGCGATCCACTCCTGGCCGCCTCGCCGGCGACTGTGCCGGCGATTGGGGTCTGGAAACCGATCTTCATCGACGGTGAGTTGCTTGCCGTCAGCCGCAGCTCAGCCGGCGCGTCGGCTGAGATCGTCCAAAGGCCGACGTCAACGCCCGAGAGCAATCGGCCGGCCTGCTCGACGATGAGAGGAGCCATCGAGCCGAAATCAATTGGCCTCCAGATGACATTGGTGGATGCCAGCAGAGCTTCGAGACGCTGCCGCGACGAGACGGCGTCGCCCAGCTCCTCCGCCAGGACCAGCACGCGATCGCGACCGAGCCTGATGGCGTCGACGCTCCAGGCGGAGCCACCCGGCAGCATGCCGCGCAGGTTGGTCGGCTCGGCTGGCGCGCCCGTATCGGACAGCAGGTGCTCGATCAGAGCCGGATCGAGCTGGGGAAACACCTCGTTGACGGGTCGCCCCGCAGCCGCCTCGGCCGCCACTGCCGCCTGGGCCGCCGCGGCGGCGTTCAGGTACGCAACCGTGACCTGCGGTCCGCGCTCGAAAACGGCGACCGACAACGCAGCCGAGTCGAGCAACCGCGCGATCGCCTCGACGCTTGCGTCGGCGCCGTCCAGCAACCTGGCGAGCGACCTCGACGAACTTGCAGCCAGCCCCTCCGCCCGGCTCACAATCCGTCTAACGTGCCAGCTGGCCTGGTCTGGCGTATCACTGGCCGGTCAGGCTACGTCGCGCGCCGTCATGTCGCCTCGTCCAATTGAGGTAGACAGGGCGCTCAGATGGCGGCGTCTCCGCCGGCCGCCCAGCTCACCTCCATTCGCCCTGGAAAGAGTCCGGGCTGGGGCCGCGCCTTCGCGTCAGGCGGCAGGGCGACGCTGGAGGACCTGGGCCATGATCTTGCGCATCTGATCCAGGTGCGAATCGTCGTGCGCCAAGCCCCCGAGAAAACGTCCGCACGCGTTCATCGCCGGGCGCCCCGGGTAGGGGACGTAGAAGTTGTCCAGGTGAGGCTCGTCGGGCCACGCGGCCAGCATCCCGAGCCGCATCCGGCGGCTCTCCTCGATCCTCTGGCGGATGAACGCGACCGTCGTCGCCCTCTCCCAGGGCACCTCATAGCGAGAGCGGCCTTCAACCGGCAGGCCTCGAGCGAGGATCAGGGCAAGAGCCGCCGACTCCTCCGATGACGCCGTGGCGTGGACGACCACATGACCGAGCGTCCATGACAGGCCAACCTCCTCAGGACGCGCCGCGAATGTGTCTTTCGCGTCGGGGTCGTCGGGGATCACCACGACGTCCTCGTCCGACGCACCCTCGATCGCTGCCAGCTGCAGGTCGCACATCTCATTGGTCAGCCGGGCCAGGTCGTCCGGAGTCAGATCGGATGCAAGCTCCTGGACGCTCATCTCACGGCGGTGCAGGGGCCCAAAGTCGAGCATTCAACTTCCAACCCAGGCGGGGTCTGGATGATTCCAGCAGGCCCCGGCCCACATGGCGAGCAAGCTCGGATTAGATTGAAGGGAGGGCGGTGGCTTTGAGAGTGGAGGGAACATGGCTGAGGCATGCACGCATCTCGACCAGATAAAGGTGGTTGCGCCGAGCGGCGACGGTTGTGTGGAGTGCCTTGCCACCGGCGGGTCCTGGGTGCACCTGCGGATGTGCCAGACGTGCGGTCACATAGGTTGCTGTGACAACTCGCCCGGCCGTCACGCCACCAATCACTATCGGACCACCCATCACCCGCTGATCCGATCGTTCGAGCCAGGCGAGGATTGGTACTGGTGCTATCCGCAAGAGCTGTTTTTTGAGCTGTCCGGAGCTCCGCCCGCCCCCCACCACCGGGCCTAGACCAGCGCCGGCTCGTTGAGCACGCTCAACCGATTGGCTTCGACCGAGCTGTGGCCAGCGCTGCCTTACGACGCCTGGGAGGACACGCTCGAGACGCTTCATCGCAAGATCCAGGTCGTAGGCAAGGTTCGCCTGGCCCTGAGCCCACCGGAACCGCAGTGGGCCAACGTCCCCCTGTATCTGACCGCGCGAGGTCTCACCACGACTCCCATGGAGTCGGCCGGCGTGATTTTTCAAATCGACATCGACCTGATCGATCACGGCGTGGTCATCGAGACCACCCGCGGCGAGTCGCGCCGCCTTGCCCTGAAGGCACAGCCCGTGGCGGACTTTTACGTTCAGCTCATGGCCGAACTCGGAGCCCTCGGCGTACGTCCCGAATTCCGCCCAGTTCCAGATGAGATCGTCGACGCCATCCCATTCGCGCAGGACACGATTCACGCCTCGTACGACCCGGAATGGGCTCATCGTTTCTGGCGCGTTCTGTCGCAGGTCGACCTCGTACTGAAGGAGCACCGCGCCCGTTATCGCGGGCGCACGACGCCCGTGCAATTCTTTTGGGGTTCGTTCGACCTTGCCCTGACAAGGTTCTCCGGGCGCCCGGCGGAGCCACCCCCAGGCGCCGGGCTCTTGATGCGCCGATCGGAGGATGCGGAGCAGATCTGCGCCGGTTTCTGGCCTGGCAGCCCAAGCTTTCCCCAGGCGGCCTTCTTCTCCTACACGTACCCGAAGCCCGACGGAATCGAGATGGCGCCGATCCGCCCGGCCGGGGCGGGCTGGGACCGCGTCCTTGGCGAGTTCGCCTACACATATGAAGACGCGCGCGCGCACGCGTCCCCTCGGCTGGCGATGCTCGAGTTCCTCGAGAGCACGTACGCCGCCGGCGCGCGGCTGCGCGATTGGGATCCCGACCTGGTGGCACCATAGCTTCCGCATGAGCGCCCGTCCGGCGCCGGTCTCCACATGGGCGCCTCTGCGCTTCGGCGTTTTCCGCGCCATGTGGCTCGCCGTCCTCGTCGCCAACACGGGAACCTGGATGCAGACCGTCGGGGCGCAATGGCTGCTCGTCCATCTGCCGCACGCCGCCATTCTGGTCGCCCTGGTCCAGGTCGCGGACTACCTGCCCGACGTGCTGTTCGGCCTGATCAGTGGTGCGCTGGCCGACATATTCGACCGGCGGAGGCTGCTGATCACCGTGCAGATCAGCATGACCTGCGCCGGCGCGGCGCTGACAGTCCTGACGTTCCTGGGCCACATGCCACCGCCCGTCCTGCTCGTGTTCACCTTCGTCCTCGGCTGCTCATCGGTCTTTTCCAACCCGGCGTACCAGTCGCTCGTCCCGGAGCTCGTGCCACGCGACCAGCTGCGCGCGGCGTCGGCTCTCGGATCGATCAGCATCAACGTGGCGCGCCTGATCGGACCTGCGGTCGCCGGCCTGCTGATCGCCAGGGTTGGCGTGGCGGCGGTATTCGGGCTGAACGCTCTGAGCTACCTCGGCTTCGCGGCGGTCATGGTTTGGTGGCGAGCGCCGGCGGCCGCCGCGCCGCAGCTGCCGGAACCGTTCCTTTCAGCGATGCGGGCCGGTGTCCGCTACGTCCTCAACGCCCCGGTTGTGCAGCGCATCCTGTTGCGGGCCGCGCTGTTTCTGATCCCTGCCAGCGTGCTCTGGACGCTCCTGCCGCTGGTCGCGACGCAGCGCCTTCGACTTGGAGCCGACGGCTACGGGCTGTTGCTCGGGGCCCTCGGCGCAGGGGCGGTGGCCGGCGCATTGGGGCTGCCCCACCTCATAGCTGGGCTGTCGCGCAATCGCGTGATCGCAGTCGCCAGCGCGGTCTATGCGGCGGTGCTGGTGGTCATCGTGATCGTGCCGAACACCGTGCTCGCGATGATCGTCCTGCTTCCCGCGGGGGCGGCATGGATCGCCGTGCTCTCCGATATCAACGGAGAGCTGCAGCTCTTTCTCCCCGCCTGGGTCCGCGCCCGCGGTCTGTCTGTCTACCTGATGGTCCTGTTCGGCACGCAGGCTCTCGGCGCGCTGGTCTGGGGCGCGGTGGCGGAGCCGCTTGGGGTGCCCGCGACGTTCGTGGTCGCAGCGGCGGTGATGGCCGGTGGGATCGCGACGATCCGGTTCTGGCCGTTCATCGAAACGGCCGCGATGGACAGGCGCACGGTGGTTTATTGGCCCGAGCCCGAGCTCGTCGTCGACATGACAGAAGAGGCCGGTCCAGTCGTGGTGAAGACCGTTTACACGATTGCGCCTGAGAAAGAGGACAGATTCCTGGATGCGATGGCTCGCGTCCGCCTCTCGCGATTGCGCACCGGCGCCTCGCAGTGGAGCCTGTTCCGGGACGGGGAGCTCCCCCATACCTTCGTCGAGCTGTACGCCGTGCCGTCATGGGACGAACACCTGCGCCAGCACCGCTACCGGCAAACGGGCCTGGACCACGAATTCGAGGAGACGGCCACCGGCCTGTCGGATCCGCCTCCCGATGTGTCGCACCTGATCGGAGTGGAGCTCCCGCGTTGACAGACGCTCGACGCAGACCGGTCAGCTGATCAAGTTGCGCAACGGGAGAGCCATCAGATCGGGGTGAGCGCGCAGCGCCGCCAGAAGCGCTGGGCCGGTGAAGGCCCGCACGTCGTATTGACAGAGCACGAAGCACGGGAACCGTTTGCTCATCTGGTTGAACGCGGCCTCGTAGGCGAGCATCTCCGCTTCGGAGACGAACATCTCCCGTTCCACGATCATCTCGCCCACGACCCGGATCACAGGAGGACGAGTGTCGAGGGATGTCCACAACGCCTGTTCCCAGAACTGCAGCGCCTCGTCCACAGTCGTGCCGGGGCTGTTCACGATTGTGAGCAGTCCGCTCTCGATAGCTCGACCAAGGTCCAGGCCGGGGGCGGCGGCAAGCCGGTCAAGGTAGCCGTCCAGCACTTCGCCCGCGGCCACCAGAAAGCACGGCTGTCCTGCCCTCAGGCCATCTTCCAAAAAGGGGGCCGATAGCCTCATCCGGCCGGCGTCGGAGTCATAGAAGACGGCGAGGTGTGTGTAGGCGTCGAAAGCCGTGCCGCGCAGGACCACGTGTGGGGCGGAAGGTCGACCCACGATCCGCAAGTTGGGAGCGGTGCCGCTCTGCTGGAAACCCTCGATATGCTCGGCCTTGAACCTTCGCTCTCGGCGACGGCCAACGCGAAGGACAGGCAGCAGTCCCCGATCGCTCCAGCGGCGAACGGAGGCCTCGCTGACACCAAGGGCCGCAGCCGCTTCGCTGGTGCTCAGCCCCGCAGTTTTGGCCGTGCTATCTTTCTGAGAGATAGTCAGAAAGATAGCAGTGGACGAGCCAGGTACACAAGAAGAGATTCAAGACGGCGGAAGCCAAAGACCATGGGACTTGGCCCGAGGTCGCGGCTTTCTCGCGCGGCTGTCTCCCGAAGTGGTTGACGAGCTCCTCGGATCAGCTTCCGTCGAGCGCTACCCGGTGCGCGCGGTCAGGTTTGGTCTCGGCGCGTCCATCGTCGTCTCGGGATTGCTGCGTTATTTCCTCTCGGCCGCCGATGGGCGCCAGATCACCATCAGATACGTCGGCCCCGGCGACCTGGTCGGCAGCGTCATTCCGCTGAGTGCAACCGGTTCGACCGGCGCCCAGGCAATCGAGCCGTCGGTGGTGATGGTTCTGGATCCCGGCCGGCTGCAAACGGTCGTCTTTCGTCACCCTGAGTCGTTCGAGGCGCTCATCGACGAGATGACCGGCCGGCTGCGCACCGCCTACGGCGTCCTGGCAGCCAGGTCGTTTGCCACCGTGAAGTCGCGGATCGCGCGAGACCTCATCGAGCGCGCGAGGGCGGGCGGCCACCCGGAGCCGGCCGCGGACCTGCAGGTGACCCAGCAGGCCCTCGCCGACGCCACGGGATCAGTGCGCGAGGTGGTCGCACGCTCCCTGGCCGAGATGCGGCGGCAGGGCATCGTGGCGACACACCCCTCGCACGTGACAATCCTTGACGCCGATGCCCTGGCCCGGGAGGCTCGCGCCGAAGGTGCGGGGGAGGCGGGCCTGACGCAGGCTCAAGATGTCGATCGCGTCTCGGCGGACAGCCCAGACCACAGCCTGTAATTTCATCAACGGTGAGCGGTGTGATCCCGAGGCGTTGGGGTTAATGCGTCGCCCGTGCGCTGACTAAACTCGTAGCTCCTTGCCAACCCATCAACCCAACCTACTGTCTGGCCTGCGGATCGTCGAGCTCTCAGCCTTTGTCGCGGCGCCGCTCGCGGGCGTCACGCTGGCATCCCTGGGCGCCGACGTGATCAGGGTCGACCCCGAGGGCGGCGGGATCGACATCAATCGATGGCCTGTCCATGAAGGCAGGAGTCTTTATTGGGCGGGGCTGAACCAGGGCAAACGCTCGGTCACGTTCGACACCCGGACGGAGGACGGGCGAGCGCAGGTGACCAGGTTGATCACCGCACCCGGTGAGGGGGGCGGGATAGTGCTCACGAACCTGGCCGTGACCGGGTGGAACTCCTACGCGGAGCTCTCCAAGCTGCGAGCCGACCTGATCATGCTCGTCATCACAGGCGATCGAGACGGGGGTGCGGCCGTCGACTACACGGTCAACGCCGCGCTTGGATTTCCGTGGGTCACCGGGCCCGACGGGGGCGCCGGTCCGGTCAACCACGTGCTGCCCGCGTGGGACGCGATGACCGGTTACCTGGCCGCGCTCGCGATCGTGGCCGCCGATCGCCACCGGCGAGCCACCGGCGAGGGACAGCTGATCGAGCTGAGCCTCGCGGACGTCGGGTTGTCGGTGACCGGGCACCTCGGCCTTTTGAACGAGGCGATCTTGATCGAGGAGCCCCGCGGCCGCCATGGCAATTACGTGTACGGCACGTTCGGGCGGGACTTCACCACCCAGGACGAACGGCATGTCATGGTGCTGGCGCTCACCCCACGCCAGTGGCACAGCCTTGGCCAGTCCACGGGCTTGACTGAGCAGTTCCGCGCCATCGAGGCTGACGCGCACCTCGACTTTCGCAACGAAGGAGATCGCTGGAGCGCGCGTAAGGAGATCAGCGCGCTGCTCGAGAGATGGATCAGCGGGCGATCGCTGGACTCGGTGCGCGAGGTCTTTGAATCGGCCGGCGTGCTGTGGGGCCCGTACCAGACCTTCAAAGAGTTGGTGGCCAACGACCCGCGGGCCTCCGCGGCCAATCCCATGTTCGAAGAGATCGATGAACCTGGGGTCGGACGCTACTTGATCGGCGGTTCGCCGCTGCGGTTCAGCGCCGCGCCCGCGGTATCTGCACGTCCCGCTCCCACGCTCGGTCAGCACACGGACGAGGTGATTCGAGAGTTCGGCCTGGGCTGACGGCCCCGGGCTCCAGCCTCGCCGTACCTCACCCTCGCCCTCTCCCGCTGCGCGGGAGAGGGGTCAACTCACAGCATCACATCGCCGCTGTTCGGGCCCAGGGTCTGGCCGGTGTACAGGGCGCCGTCGTCGGAGGCGAGAAAGACGGCCGTGGCGGCCACCTCCTCCGGCCGGCCGAAACGGCCGAGCGGCACGCTTTGCGCCACCTCCTCGAACCATTCCCGCGGGCGGTCCCGGATGAGGTCGGTCATCACCGGCCCGGGAGCTATCGCGTTCACGGTGATGTTCGGAGCGAGCTCGCGCGCCAGCGCCTTGGTGAAGCCGATGACTCCGGCCTTGGAGGCGCTGTAGGGAACCAACAACGCCCCGCCACGCTGTCCCATCTGGGACGCGATGTTGATGATGCGGCCGTTCGCTCCATTGCTCATCAGCGGAAGCGCCAGCCAGGTCACCAGGAACAGGCCTCGCAGGTTGACGCCCAGCACTCGATCCCAGTCTTCGATCGTGAGCTCCGAGAAAGCCTTCCGCTGCGTGATCCCCGCGTTGTTGACGAGGATGTCGATGCGATCGAACTTCTCGCGCATGGCGGCGAATGCCCTCTCCACGGACCCGGGATCGGAAACATCCGCGGCAAAAAAGTCGGCTTTGGCGCCGAGGGACCTGATTGCCTCGGTCGCCTCCACGCCTTCGGGAGCGCTTCGTCGATCGAGCAAAGCGACATCGGCGCCTTCGCGAGCGAAAGCCTCGGCGATCGCCCTGCCGATGCCCCTGGCCGCGCCGGTGACCACCGCGACTCGGCCCCGCAGGCGACCGCCCGCCGCTGCGCTCAAATCGGTGTCAGGAGGGAAAGGACGCCTGCAGCGTGAGGTCGCATTCCAACCGGCTGATCAGCCACCGGCCGTCAAGCTTCCGGTAATCGTGCGCGTAGGTGCCGCCGAGCACGATCCGCTCACGCTCGGCCGAGCCCTGGGGCGCGCCGGCCGGCCTCCGGTCGAGAATCGCCAGCAGGTACCAGTGTCCGGAAGCGCTCTGGCAATCCGGCGCGACGTCAATCCTGGGCGTGAGCAGATAGTGCAGCGTCATGGGTCCGAGGTCGCCGGAGATACTGGCGAAGAAGTCGTGGATCTCGCGCCGGCCGCGGTGCAGGCCGAAATCGATCGATCCATCCTTCGACCGCGAGGACCAGCTGGCGTCCTCCGTGAACAAAGCCGTCAGACCTTCGGGTTCATAAGCCCTGTCGCAAAGCACCGCGTAGTCGTGAACCAGCCGAGTGATGTCGCGCTCGGCCTCGATCAAGGCCAGCTTCTCCGCCAGCTCAATGGAATGGTGCGCGGCAACCTTGACACTGCCGCGGAGTCTAGTGCCTTTTCGGGAAATATATGACTCGGCGTGTGGAATACATGTCGCTCCAAAAAATATTTTCCTTGTGGGTCCAAGAGAGAGCAAATATACTGGCCGGGTTTGTGACGTCTACCAACTGAGGGAGGGGAGCAATGGCATCGACTACTACGGGGACCTCGGGGCAACATCGACTCGAAAAGGACATCCTCAGCCTGCCCAACTGCATCGCCCTGTCGGCCGCCGTCATGGGTCCCGTGCTGGCCGTTGTACTCAACGCGCCGGCGGCCGGGCCGTCCACAGGCGGAGCTCTGCCCCTCGCCTTCCTGCTCTCGTTGATCGTCTGCCTCTTCGTCGGCAACTCGGTGGCACAGTTCGCGCGCGTCCTGCCTTCGGCCGGGTCGTTCTACACGTATGTGTCCCGCAGCCTCGGTGGCGGCGCCGGCTTCTTCACCGGCTGGATGTTCTTCGGCGCCTATTCGGTGCTCGGGCCAGGCCTCTTCGGGGCCGACGCCTTCTTTGCGCAGCAGTACATCAAGAGCACGTTCGGGGCCGACCTGCCCTGGTGGATCTTCGCCTTCATCTTCCTGGGCGCCGTCTCCTTCCTGGCGATCCGCAGCATCAAGACCTCGGTCCGCGTCGACCTGACGCTTCTGGCGATCGAGGTGATCGTGTTTCTCATCCTCGCCACGATCGCAATCGCTAAAGCGGGCGACGGCAACACGCTGAACGCATTCAACCCATCGTCGGCGCCGCAGGGGATCAAGGGCCTCGGCCTTGGCGTCGTCTTCGGCATCCTCTCCTTCATCGGCTTCGAAGCCGCTTCGGTGCTTGGTGAGGAATCGAAGAACCCGCGACGCTTTGTCCCCCTTGCCGTCGCCGGCTCGGTCATCCTGGTCGGCGTCTTCTACGTGTACGTGATGTACGGATTGACCGCCGGTTACCACCTGAACTCCGCGGCCGGCCAGACCGCCTTCGTCGCGGATGGCACACCTTTCGTCACGCTCGCCAACAAATACGCACCGTGGATGACGCAGCTCGTCGATCTCTGCGCCATCGCCGGCCTGTTCTCGGCTTTCCTTGCGCTTCAGAACACCACGATCCGGGTCCTGTTCTCGATGGGACGTGAGGGCGCCCTGCCGAGCCAGCTCGGGCGCGTTCACCCCAGGTACCACTCTCCACACGTGGCGATTTACGCGCTGACGGTTTTCACGATCGTGGTCGGCCTGGCCATCGGCACGTGGCTTGGCCCAGGCCCGAGCGGCCTGTACGGATTCACCGGCTCGATCGGCACGATCGGCGTCGTGCTCGTCTACATGCTGTGCAACATCTCGCTTGTCGTCTTCTTCTGGAAGCGAGCCGACAGAAACATCGTCATGCACGTGATCGCGCCGATAATTGGAACGCTCGGCTTCATCTACCCGTTGTGGGTCACCATCGCGCCGGGCCAGTCCTATCCCTTCAACCTGCTTCCCTACATCGTCGGCATCTACGTGATCCTCGGCATCGTGGCCTACTTCTACCTGCGCAGCTCCGCGCCTCAAAAGCTCGCAGTGTTCGGCTCGGTGCTCGCGGACGAACCGATCACGAAGGCGGAAGAGGGTGGAATCCTCGACGACCGCTCGGCGCACGCGCAGGTTTAGCGCCAGTGGTCGAGGTCGAAGGCAAAAAAGTCTTCACGACGGTGGCCGAGCTGGTCGATCCCAGCTACACGGCCCTGGTCGTCGTCGACATGCAGAGGGATTTCTGCAGCGCCGGCTACGCATTTGACGAGCAGGGCATCGACATCTCGATGTATCCGAACATGATTCCAAGGCTCGCCCGGCTCCTCGATGGAGCCCGGGCGGCCGGGGCGATGGTCATCTTCATCCAGATGACTCGCTTGCC
This sequence comes from Candidatus Dormiibacterota bacterium, assembly GCA_036491755.1. Classification (GTDB taxonomy): domain Bacteria; phylum Chloroflexota; class Dormibacteria; order Dormibacterales; family Dormibacteraceae; genus DASXBJ01. Next base: position 6,304 of record DASXBJ010000039.1, on the reverse strand, counting down.
GCACTCGATGATCGAGTCGCCGGCACAGCTGCGTTTCACGATGCGCCTCCACCTCGCGACGAGGGGGCCGCTGAAGCCGCTCCGCTACACGATGGACGGCAGCGAGGGCCAGCAGATCATCCCCGAGCTGGCGACCAAGCCCGGTGACCTGTTCGTGCGCAAATACCGTTCCAGCGGCTTCTGGGGCACCAATCTCGACATGCTGCTCCGCAGCAACGGGATCAAGTGCCTGGTCGTGACGGGCGCCACGACCGAGGGGTGCGTGGAGTCGACCGCGCGTGACGGTCTGTTCAACGACTACTACGTCACCATCCCGGAGGACTGCGTGGCCAGCGACGATCCGAAACAGCACGACGCATCGCTTCTATTGATGCGCCACCGCTTCGACGTGATGAACTCGGACGACATCCTCGAGCAGTGGTCCGCCTCCGACAAGGGCGCACGCAAAGCCGTTTAACTCGCCGGGCGACACAGGTCCAGGCCGGCCATTGGCTCGTTGAGCAAAGGACGCGTACGAAATGGGACGTCTCGAGGGCAAGAAGGCGATCATCACAGGTGGTGCCCGGGGCATCGGCAGGGCGATCGCCGAGGCTTTTGTGGCGGAAGGCGCCGATGTCGCCGTGGCGGATCTGGGGCCGCCCGAGAAGGCGTCAGAGCTGGTCAGCGCGCTGACCAAGGGCGGCCGCCGCGCGATCTACATCCAGACTGACGTGACGAGCGAGGATCAGGTGCAGGCCATGGCCACCAGGGCCATCGACGAGCTCGGCGGAGTGGATGTCCTGGTCAACGACGCCGGGATCTTCTCCCAGGTGCTGCTCCACGAGATGACATCCGCGCAGTGGGACCGGGTCATGAACGTCAATCTCCGTGGCGTGTTCCTCTGCACCAGGTATGTGATCCCGCACATGCTCGCGCGAGGGAGTGGCAGCATCATCAACATCGGCTCTCAGCTGGGCCAGATCGGCGGCCGGGAGATGGTCCATTACAGCGCCAGCAAGGGCGGCGTGCTCGCCTTCACCAAGGCGCTGGCACGCGAGGTGTCGAACAAGGGGGTGCGCGTGAACTCGATCGCGCCCGGCCCGATCCTCACCGACATGATGAAAGACGAAACCGATGAGTGGAAGAGCGCCAAGCTGGCCGAGCTCCCCATCGGGCGGTTCGGGCAGGCCCATGAGGTCGCGCCGACAGCTGTGTTCCTCGCATCCGATGAGTCGTCCTATTACGTCGGACAGACGCTTGGCCCCAACGGGGGCGATGTGATGCTCTGATCGCATGTGTGACCTGAGCGGAAGGACAGCGTTGATCAGCGGTGCGGCGTCCGGGATCGGAGCCGCCACCGCGAAGGCCTTTGCGGACGCCGGCGCCGATGTCGTCCTGGGTTGGTTCCCGGGCGACGCGCATGACGTCAATCCCGTCCGCGACGCGGTGACCGCGACCGGCAGGAAGGCGCTCGTGTGCGAGCTGGACGTCACCTCGACCGAGTCGGTGAACGCCTTCGCCCACTCTGCCATGTCCACCTTCGGGAGGATCGACATCGTGGTCGCCAACGCGGGCATCGCTCGCACCGTGCCGGCCCTCGACCTCACGGATGAGGCGTGGAACCGGGTTGTCGACCTGAACCTGACCGGGGCGTGGCGCTGCTTTCGGGCCGCCCTCCCCCACATGATGAAAGCCGGCTATGGACGCCTCCTGGCGACGTCGTCGGTGGCCGGCACGCGCCAATCGTGGACGGAGCATGTCCACTACACGGCATCCAAGGCAGGCATCGCCGGCATGGTCTCCACGCTCGGGATCGAGGTCGGCAGGAGTGGAATCACTGTCAACGCGGTCGCGCCAGGCGTGATCGAGAGCCCGCAGTCACTCGACCCTGTTAACTCGATCGGGGTTGCAGGCGTCGCGGCGGCCGGCCGCGCCAACCCCGTGGGGCGCGTCGGCAAGCCCGAGGACGTCGCGGCGCTGTACCTCTTCCTCGCCAGCGAGCGCGCCGGCTTCATCAACGGACAGCTGATCACGATCGACGGCGGGCGCTCGCTCGTGATCAACGACTGATGGCCGCGCACAGCGTGCTGAGCCGCCGCGCCCAGACCCTGAAGCCGTCGGCGACGATCGCGATGGACGCGCGCGCCAAGGCGCTGATCGCCAAGGGCGTCGACATCTGCAACCTGACGTCTGGTGAGCCTGACTTCGACACCCCGCTCGAAGCCCGCAAGGGCGGGCTGGCCGCGATCGAGGGCGGGTTCACGCACTACACGGCGGTCGCCGGCATTCCCGAGCTGCGGGCGGCGATCTCGACCAAGCTCCGCAACGACAATGGGCTCGAGTACGAGGCTGCCCAGATCGTGGTGTCAACCGGGGCCAAGCAGTCGATCTACAACGCGTTCATGGTGCTTCTCGACCCCGGAGACGAGGTCATCATCCCGACGCCGTCATGGGTCAGCTACCCGGAGATGGTGGCCCTGGCGGAAGGGGTCCCCGTTTTCGTGGACACACGCCCCGACGGGTACCGGCTGACCGCCGCCGCGCTCCGGGCGGCCATCACGCCCAGAACCAAGGCGATCATGCTCAACAGCCCGAGCAATCCGACGGGCGTGGTCTACTCAGATGAGGAGCTGCGCGCGCTCGCAGCCGTCGCGGTCGAGCACGACATCCGCGTGATCAGCGACGAGATCTACGAGAAGCTCGTCTATGGGGCGGAGTTCGTGAGCATCGGCTCCTTGGGACCCGAGATCCTGGCCCGGACCATCACGATCAACGGCTTCTCCAAGGCCTACGCGATGACCGGCTGGCGGATGGGTTACGCCGCCGCGCCTCGCGAGATCGCCGAGGCCATGACCAGCCTCCAGAGCCAGGTCACCTCCGGCGCATCGTCCATCAGCCAGCGCGCCGCCCTGGCCGCGCTCGTCAGCGACCAGGCTCCCCTGGAGGACATGCGCGTCCAGTTCGACAAGCGCCGGCGCTACATGGCGGAACGGCTGTCCAGGCTGCCCGGCGTGGAGCTCGAATTCATCCCGGAAGGCGCTTTCTATATGTTCCCGCGCGTCTCGCAGCTGTACGCGAAGGCCGGCGTCACGGGCTCGATCGATTTCGCGGCGCACCTGCTGGAGGTGGGCAAGGTGGCGGTTGTGCCGGGGCTGCCATTCGGCGCCGACGAGAACGTCCGCCTCTCCTACGCCTCCTCGCTCGAGCGGATCACCGAGGGGATGGACCGCATCGAGAGATACGTTCGCTCGCTGGCCTAGGTGGCCGGGGGACGATCAGGCGACCGTGATGTGGGCCTCAGTGGTCTGCCAGGCTTCTTCGAGGCCCTGCGCCACTGCCGCAAGCTCGGCGTCGCGGCCAGAGTGACCGACCACCTGGATGCCGACCGGCAGACCGGAGACCCGCGCCGGCAGGCTGAAAACCGGCTGCCCCGTGAGGTTGAACGGGCGCGTGAACCGCACGAGCGGGCTCGTGTCGACCTTGGGCGCGATCAGGGGGGCGACCGCGGCGGTGGTGGGCAGCAGCAGGGCGTCGATGCCGCGCATGGCCCGCTCGACCTCGACCCGCAGACGCCTCTGCTCCGCCAGGGCGTCCACGTAGTCGGCGCCCGTGATGGAAAAGCCGCCCTGGAGACGAGCCAGGATATCGGGCCCGTACAGGCCGGGCTGCTCGGCCATCCAGCGGCGGTGAAACGCGAGCGCCTCCGACTGCATGATGTCGAGGCAGGCCTTCTGCATCCGATCGAGGTCGGGGAGCTCGACCTCGGGAATGCCATTCGCGATACGTTTCCACGCGGCCTCGGTTGCCGCGTCGAGGCCGGAGATCCAACCGGCCGGCACGGCCAGGCGGAGCCGTTCTCGACGCATGGCGCGTACTGGCGTCCAGCCCTCGACGCGCGCCATCCAGGCGACCGCCCTCGTCGCGGTCTGGACGTCCGGGGCGAGGGAGCCGACCGTGTCGAGCGAGAAGCTGAGCGGCACGACTCCAGTGGTGTCGATGGTCCCGAAGGTCGGCTTGAATCCCACGATCCCGCAGAGGCCGGCGGGAATTCGGACCGAGCCGCCGGTGTCGCTGCCGACCGCCCAGTCGCACACTCCGGCAGCCACCGCGGCGGCCGAGCCGCCGGACGAACCGCCGGCCACCCGTGCGGTGTCTCGCGGGTTGCGCGCGGAGCCGTAATGCAGATTTATGTTGGTCGACCCGAAGGCCCATTCGTGCAGGTTGGTCTTGCCGATGACGACGCAGCCGTGGTCGCGAATGTTGCTCACCAGGGGCGCGTCGCGGAGGGCCGGCGCCGTGGGCAGGATCTTGCCGCCCGCGGTGGTCGGCGTGCCCCGAACGTCAACGAGGTCCTTGACCGCGACCACCTCGCCGTCGCCATCCTCGTCCGTCATGGAGATGAAGATGTTGAGGTCCTTGACGGCTTCGGCGCGAGCGCGAGCATCGGCGATTCGCATCGGCGGAATTATAGAAACACGTCGGCCACGCAAATTACTGGAGGCGATTAGGCATGTGCGGACCAGTCGTGATCACCGAGGAGCAGCGTAAGAACATCGTCGCTTACCACTCGAAGCTCAACCACGTTTCGAAGAGCCCGTTCGGCCCCGCCGACGAAATCGGCATGTTGAACCTGATGGATCCGGCCTCTCGACGCGCGGCGCTGCAGGAGGCGGATCCGGGCCGGCCGTTCGACCTGGCGGTCGATTACTTCATGGGCATGCCAGTCTGGACGGACGTCGGCGACCCCGGCTTCCAGATCTGGATGTCGCACACGCCCGCGGGCAATGTCCTCGACAACCCGTTGAACGTGTCGCGGGACCAGAACGACCTGGTCAGCTACTCAGGCGACTGCATCGCGATGTACACGCACTGCGGAACGCACGTTGACACGTTCACGCACTTCGGATACCACGGGGAGATCTTCAACGGGTTCAACACCAAGGAGCACCTGGGGAGCCGGCACTGGCATCGTGCGGGAGCGGACAAGCAGCCGCCGATCATCGCGCGGGGAGTGATGATCGACGTCGCGGGCATGCTGGGGGTCGACATGCTGCCCGACAGCCACGCGATCGGCGAGAAGGAGCTGCTGGATGCGTTGAAGAAGCAGAAGACGGAGCTGCGGCCGGGCGATGTGGTGCTCGTGCGCACCGGCCGGATGACGATCTGGCCCGATCAGCAGCGATTCGTCCCCAAGTCCCCGGGGATCAACCGCGAGGGCGCCGAGTTTCTGGCCCGAGCGGGGGCCATGTATGTCGGGGCCGACAACGGCGGAGTCGAGCACACGCCGTCGGCCGACCCGGAGAACTGGCTGCCGGTGCACACCTTTCTCCTCGCCGAGGCCGGCATCCCGCTGCTCGAGATGGCGTACCTCGAGGACCTGGCGCGGGAGAAGGTCTATGAGTTCGCGTTCATCGGGGCGTGCCTGAAGATCCGGGGCGGCACCGGCAGTCCGATGCGCCCCATCGCCCTGCCCTTCAGGGCCTGACAGTGCCTGAAGGAGGGTGGCTGAAGGTCACCTTGAGGGAGTGACGCGCGGGGACGGGCTGTGAGGAGGGTGTCGGGGGAGGCTGAGGAGTAAGGAGCGGGCTTGAGAAACTTCGGAAGGAGTTCCCGCCTAGCCGACGTTTTGGCAGCCCTAGTTTTCGTGCTCTTTGTCTCCTGATTGGGTGGCTGAGGAAGTCCCGCCTCGCCGGCATTTTGGCACGCTGGTTTTCGTACTTTTAGTCTGTTAAGGCTTGACAATGCGAACCTTTGTTCGTATCATTGTCTCATGGTAGGGGTAGGGGTTACAGCGCTCGATAACTTGGAGTCCGCGGTGCTCGAGTTTCGGTCTCGGGACGAGCGCGTCGACCTCAAAGGCTTGCGTTCTGTGATCGACTCCCTGGAAGGCGAGTTCGCCCTCGAGGCGCGCAGGGCCCAGGAGTCCGGTGAGCACCTGGTCGCCGGCAACATCAGCGCCGCCGCCTTCATCTCGCGCACCTGCTCGATGTCGGTGAGCTCGGCGGCTGATCGTCTGTGCGTGGGTGGGCAACTCGCTGAGCTGCCCCAGGTGTCTGCTGCTTTGCGCTCGGGTGAGGTCGGATACCAGTCGGTCTCCGTGCTCTGCCACCTGCGCGAGCAGCTGGGAGACAAGAAAGACCTTTTCAACCAGGAGGAGATGCTGGAGTACGCCCGCAACTTCTCAGTCTCAGGTCTGCGCTACCTCTGCCGCCATGCCCGCCATGCCGCCGACCCTGACGGCTTCGGGCGTGATGCCGAGGAGGACTTCAGCCGCCGCCACCTCCACATCAGCCAGCTCCCCGATGGCATGCATGTCATCGACGGG
>DASXBJ010000038.1:0-4426 GCA_036491755.1 Candidatus Dormiibacterota bacterium | reverse complement strand
GTCAAAAACGGCCGACCGCCCCTTGACACCACCCGCCCCTTCATGGATGACAAAAGACTCTCCATATCAGACAGGCCAGGAGCCCGTGCAGCGTCGTCGAGTCTTTGCTTCTGCGGTGGCTGTTTCGCAAAGCCGTTGAAGTGCGGCCTTGGCGGAGGGCCGTGGGTGCGGCGCTGGTGGTGCGCCCGGAGGGCCGGGCGCTGTGACTCGGGCGGGCCTTTTCAGGCCCCGAGGGCGGCGATCTGGTAGCGGTGGAGCTCGTGAGGTTGTGAGTCATCGTGATTAATCGGCACTCGGTGCGGACTGCCAGTCTGCCGCGGTAGTTGAAGCGGTCGAACCTGCGGTTGTGTTTGGTGTGACCGTAGACCGGCTCGATTGACTATTGTCGTTTGCGGTACAGCTGCTTGCCGAGGTCGGTCGCGAGCACGCGCCGCATGGGTGAGTATCGGCCGCCGGTCCAGCCTGGTCGTTCTCCTTTGCGTTTGCCGGAGTCGGGTGGGATCAGCACCTGGATCCCACCAGCCCCCCGGCGGGTCGGGCGTGCAGTCGGGGTCATTGGCGTGCCGCTGCTGCTCGGACCGATCTTCGGTCCGATCATCGGCGGTCTGATCGTCGACACCGCGTCCTGGCGGTGGATCTTCGTGGTCGACTACGCCTGGCCGGGCGCGATCCGCCTCGGAGTGATCCTGCACATCGCCATCGGCCGGCGCTGGCCGTTCGCCCCCAGGCCGCAGACGCTCAGGCGAACGTGGTCTCGATGCCCGAACGGCTCGCGCTCCCGTCGGCAAGCTGCTCGAGGCGTCGAACGCCAACGACACCAAGGCTGTCCTCGCCACCTTCGTCGAAGGCGGCGTCGTGGACGACTGGGGCCGCGAGTTCGTCGGAACGGACGCGATCCGGGGATGGAGCGACCGCGAGTTCATCCGCAAACACGTCAGCCTCGAAATCCGCGGCATCGAACAGAACGGTGAGGCGACGGTTGTGACCGCAGACGTCGGCGGCGAGGGCCCAACCACTTTAGCTTCCTCGTCGACGGCGACAGCGTCTCACGGATGATGATCAGGGCGCAATCGCCCGGGCGGGCAACGATTAGGACATCGAGCTCTTTTGTCGACGGCTCTCTCAGCGGTTTCTTAGCGACGTGTAGGCGAAGTCCCAGATGCCGATCATCCACAGGTCGTTGACACCGTTGACGTCTTTGCTCTCGATGTTCGGCTGGTCTGCGAAGTAGCCAGGGATCGCGACCGCGTGGGCGACGAGGAGGTCATCGACCTTGGCCCACGCTTGATAGCGTCGCGCTGGGTCGTCCACGCGCGCCGCCTGCCGCATCGCCGCGTTAATCTGCGGGTCGTTGACCTGTCCGAAGTTCACGTTGCCGGTGGGGACGATCGCAGGGCCGTAAAACGCCTCGTAAAGCGCTGTCAGCGGATCGGCGAAATCGCGTAACCAGCTGACTGACGGGCAGACGTCAATTTCCTGATTGGGGGTCTCGCAGAACTTGGCGTACATGACCGAGTCGTCAAACTGGTTGATACGTGTGCGGAAGCCGAGCCTTGTCAGTGCGCTGTTGACGACCAGCGTCGCCTCCGGGAAATCGCCGTTCGCGGCACCCACGACTTGGAGAGTGGCGCTGCCCGTGTACCTGCCGGTTGGGTAGCCGGCCAGCTTCATGTATTTGGTCGCCACCGCCATGTTGCCGCCGACGTCCCGGTTGAAATCAGTCTGCGGCCCGGCGTACCCGCCGGCCTGCGCGAAGCCATTGGTGCCCGGGTAGATGAAGTGGGTCGCCGGCTGGGCGACGAGCGATCCCCCTACTTCCCGGGCGATCCCCGCACGGTCGACCGCCGCCCACACCGCTTTGCGGAGGTTCTCGTTCCGGAATGGGCCGTGCGCGTTGTCAAGCGCGGTGTAGTAGACCCCGGCTCCCGGTGTGAACGTGACCTGCGACGGATAGGACTGGTACGCCTGCTTGACCGCCGACGTGGTCGGCGTGTCGAGCTGGACCGAGTCAGAGCCCTCGAGGACCTGCTGGCCGATCACGTTCGCACTGCCGCCGATGTTGATGTTGATCCGATCCAGGTACGCGGGCGGCTTATAGAGCGACGTGTACGTATTGGGGTCCCAGTTGGGGTTGCGCACCAGGGTGGCGGACTTGCCCGGCTGGTACCCCAGGCCGGCGAACACGCCCGTCTTCGGGTTCGACTGCAGCATGTAGGGGCCGGTGAACACTTCCGCGTTGGTCCCGTAGGTCGTAGGCGCGTGACTGTCCATAGGTCGCGCGAACTCCTGTGGGACCGGGATCGTGATGGGCATGCTTAAGGCTTGGATGAGGAACGTCGCTCCCGGACGGGTCATGTGGAAGACGATCGTGTACCGGCTCGGCGTTTGGATGCCGGGAATGGGGCCGCCCTTGTAGTTGCGGTTATCGGCGCCGACCAACGGCGTCGGCGACCCCGCGCCAAAATACCCCGCGAAGTACGCGCTGACCACGTTCGGGCTGGCGGCACGCTCCATCGCATACGCGACATCACCCGACGTCACCTCGCGGTCTACCGGCGGACTGAAGTGCACGCCATGCTGGATATGGACGGTCACTGTCCGCCCGCCGTCGGTGATTCCACCGTTCGCGGCGGTGGGAACCACGGTGGCGAGGTCCGGAACGACTGTCGTGGACGAGTTCGGCGGGAACACGAACAATGGACGCTGTGTCGCGTACATGATCGCGTAGTCCCACTGGTAGTACGCCTCGCCGGGATCGAGATGGTCGAAGTCCGTGCTCGTGTACACGGTTAGTGTGCCTCCGCGCTTGCCGCCGTACAGATTCTCATGCGTTGGGTCCTCGCCCGGCTTGAGGCGCAACGACGATTCCGAGCCGCGGCCCGATCCGGATCTGGTTGACCTTGACGAGCTGCTTGACCCGCAGCCGGCGACCACGAACAAAGCAGCCGCAACGAGCGGGATCGACAGCACGGCCGTCGCCTTGCGGCTCATCGAACCTCCCCGCGGCTAACGCCTGAGCCCGCGTCGCTACCGTACACGGACCTTACGCCGTAGGCAACGGGGCTCAGTGCGAGCGCGAGGCGAGCGCGGACCGCGTGCGTGAGCGGGAAAATCAGCACGTCGTCGGGTCCGCCGAGATCCAGCGCGAGTACTCACGCCGGGCGGACGCTCGCCGTCGAACGAAAGCAGCGGGCTCGCTCCACGCTCCCGGATCCGGCTGGAAGGAGTAGCCGGTCGCGCGGATCCAGGATGACAAACAGTTTTACCCATTCGTGAATGCGGACCCGACGGGGGACATTCGCTTGACGGATCGGGTAATGATGTCTCCGTGGACGCGGACATCGCGGATCGGGTGCATCTGAACCTCATGGAAGTCCAGAGCTGGCTGGGTGAGGCCCGAGGCGGCGCAGTAGATCGCCGTGGGGACGAGCTCCTGTACGCATCTCGCAGCCCACTGCCATTCCTAAATGGAGCTCTGCGGAGGGGACCGGATGGTGATGCGGTCGCCTTCCTCGCCAGAGCGCGCTCGTTCTTCTTCGGTCGCCGCCGGGGGTTTGTGACTTTCACGTGGCCGGGCGATCCTGATCTGGCGCAAGCTGCTTTATCCGCCGGGATGGTTCTCGCGATGAAGCCCTTTCCGGAGATGGTCCGCCGAACTCCGCTCGACCGACTAGCCGGGGACGTTCGGCCGGTGCTGAATGTTGATGACGCCCGCACCTACTGGGAGATTTGTGAGGCGGTGTATCCATCGCTCGGGATCCCCGCCGGGACCTTCATCGAGGCCTTCGATCCAGAGCAGCTGCTTGACTCGGATCGAGTTTGGGCGTGCCTAGCCTACCAGGACGAGCGTCCGGTGGCCTGCGCGTCGAGCTGGTTCGCCGGCGGCGTCGGGTGCCTGGGCTGGATTGCCTCACTTCCCGACGTGCGCGGACGCGGCCTCGCAGCCGCGTGCACGGTCGCCGCCACCAACCAGACGCTCAAGCTCGGAGCCGAGGTCGTGTCTCTGCAAGCCACAGAGATGGGAGAAGACCTGTACCGACGACTGGGCTTCGAAGAGATCTTTGCCTACCGGGTTCTCGGCGCTACGCCGCACTAAGGGGAGTAGAAACCGGCTGATCCCGGATCGGGAAGCGTGTCGCGAACCGAGCCACCATCCTGGCGGCCCAGTTGAACCAACGCGGAGGCAGTGGGCCCTCGACAATCGGCCGTCGTAGATGCGGGTCAGTGCGAGCGAGTCGCAGGGTCGGCGTGCATGCTTGCCTCGAGCAGGTGCTGCTCGAGCTGGTGGCGCGACTTGACCCCGAGCTTGCGGAACGCCTTGCGTAGGTGGTAGTCGACGGTACTGGGGCTGATGAACAGCTGCGCGGCGATTTCTTGGTTGGTGGCCCCGTCGGCCGCGAGATGGGAGATCTGTGCTTCTTGGGGG
>DASXBJ010000037.1:0-12623 GCA_036491755.1 Candidatus Dormiibacterota bacterium | reverse complement strand
CCATCGACAGGACCGTGGTCATCCACGTCGCAGTCGACCGCTACGAAGGCGTGCCCAGCTACGAAAGCTGGTGGGAGGTGCCTGTGGCCGAGGTTTCCACGTCGGACGACGTGGCGCAAGCACGCCGCGAGCACGAGCGCGGGGCGGCCAATCGCCGCTGGCACGTTTGAGCGCCAGCCGGCTCCTGGTCCGCAGCGCGACCGAGCCTGGTCCCGACGGCCGGCTGATTGAGATCACGCCCGTATCAGCGGGCTGGGCCTATGTCGGCTTCGACGTTTACCGCCTTCAGCGCGGGGAGCGCATCGCCAGGAGCACGCAGGGTCGGGAGGCGTGCCTGGTCATGCTGTCAGGCGAGGCCGGCGTGGCCTTCGGCCCGGATGAATGGACGGACGTCGGCGGCCGGGCATCGGTCTTCGATGGCCCCTCCGACTCCGTGTATGTGCCCCCCGGCGGCGAGCTGATCGTCACCGCGTCGACTGCTTGCGAGCTTGCCCTGTGCTGGGCGCCCGCCACCACGGGCGCGGCGCCGCAGCTGATCCGGGCCGGCGAGGTCGGAGTGTCCAAGCGCGGCGCCGATCGCACCGAGCGCACCATCCACAACATCCTCATGGAGGACAGGCCTGCCGAGGCGCTGCTGGTGACCGAGGTGCTCACGCCGGCTGGTAACTGGTCCAGCTACCCGCCCCACAAACACGACACGAACGACCTTCCTCGGGAAACCTATCTGGAGGAGACCTACTACCATCGGACCGCACGGCCGGAGGGCTTTGCGCTGCAGCAGGTGTATACGGACGATCGGTCGCTCAACGAGGCCATCCAGGTTCGCGACGGCGACGTCGTGCTTGTGCCGTGTGGCTATCACCCTGTGGCGGCCGGACCGGGTTACGACCTGTATTACCTCAACGTGATGGCGGGGCCAACGCGGAGATGGCTGATCACCACCGACCCCGACCATCGCTGGCAGCTGGGCTGATGGCGCGAATAAAATCTTGTAACGTTCCAATCCAGTAGTTTCACCGCGCCCCGGCAGGGGTGGCGAGGAGGGGACGAGCTGAGCGAATCGGTCAGAGCCGCAGTCATGACCGCCCCGGGTCACCTGGAAGTTCAGCGTTTCCCGATGCCGGAGCCGGGGCCGGGGGCCGTGGTCATGAAGGTGATCTTCTCGGGCATCTGCGGAACCGATAAGCACACGTATCGGGGCGAATCTAAGCAGTACGCCGGCACGGACCATGAGCGCGACCTCACGTTTCCGTTGATCTGCGGACACGAGAACGTGGGCGTCGTCGCCGCCATCGGCGACTCCGCTGCCGACAGCGAGGGCCGTCCCCTGAAGGTGGGCGACCGAATAGTTCCCGCGGCCAACGTCCAGTGCGGCGATTGTGTGTTCTGTCGCAACAACTACCCGTACTACTTCTGCGAGCGCCTGCAGGACTACGGCAACAGCCTGCATGCCGGCCTCGCACCACACCTGTTCGGCGGCTGGGCCGAGTACATGTATTTGCTGCCGGGCACGCAGCTGTTCCGGGTTCCGGACAACCTGCCGGACGAGGTGGCCGCACTCACCGAGGTGATGGCTGTGACTCACGGTTTCGACCGGGCGCGAATGCTCAACGCTGGTTGGGGCGCGGCCGCATTCGGCGAGTCGGTGGCCGTCGTCGGCGTTGGGCCGCTGGGCTTCTGCCATCTGGTGAAGGCGCGCCTGCTCGGATGCGGCAAGCTCATCGCGATCGACCGTCTGGAGTCACGACTGGAGCTGGCCCGCCGATTTGGCGCCACGCTGACCATCAACGCGGCCAAGACCGACGAAAAGGAGCGCATCGCGTTGGTCCGCGAGCACACCGGGCCCGGGCCCGACATCGTCATCGACTGCACCGGCGTGGCGCAGTCTTTTCCTGAGTGCCTGCACATGGTTCGATACGGGGGCACCGTCGTGGAGGCCGGGACCTTCGTCGACATGGGCCCGGTGGGTATCAACCCGAACGCGGACATCTGCACGAAGAACGTGGGGGTAATCGGGGTCGGCGGTGAAACGGCGACGTCCTACCTTCCGGCGATGAACATGCTCGCGCGCAACCTCGATCGCCTGCCTCTGACCGAGATCATCACGCATCGCATGCCGCTCGAGCGTGCGAGCGAGGCCGTAGAGATGGCGCAGAGGGATGGAACGATGAAGGTGCTGATGGACCCGTCGAGGGTCGCCTGAGCATGGCGCGCGGCCGGCCGGCGCCTCCGCTGGAGCTCGGTCACGACGGTTCGGTCGCCGTGCGTCGCCCGCCGACGATTCTCGACGTGGCCTCGCGGGCCCGGGTCTCCAAGTCGACCGTTTCCAACGTGGTCCGCGGCCTGCCTGGCGTGTCCGACGAGACCCGGCGTCGCGTGCACTCGGCCATCAAGCAGCTTGGTTATCGGCCCAACGTGCTCGCCCGGCAGCTCGTGCAGCAGCGCACCAACATCCTCGGCGTCGTCGTCGGCGACCTCGCCAACCCCTTCTTCGCCGAGATGGCGAAGTCGGTGGAGCGCCATGCCGCCGCGCGCGGCTACACGGCGATGTTCTGCAACACCGAGGGCGACAGCCAGAGCGAGCTCGCCGGAGTGGAGACGCTGCTCGAGCATCGCGTGGCGGGCATCGTGTTTCTTGCCTTCTCGGGGGAGTCGCGTGTCATGCGCGACGCGCTGCGGCACCAGGTGCCGGTGGTCTTCGTCAGCTGTCATGAGGATTGGGGCGACGTCGTTACGGTGGACGACGTGAAAGGGGGCCGGCTGGCCACGCGCCACCTCATCGACTCCGGACACCGCCGCATCGCCTACCTCTCCATCCCGGAGCTCGAGGACCGCTCTGATCACTCTCGGCACACTGGCTATCGCGAGGAGATGGCCGCGGCAGGTCTGAGGGCTGGAATGCGCATCAGCTGGTCGCCCCCTTCGGATCTTGCGCTGGTGGATGGCGTGGAGATGAGGCTGCGGGATGTGTTCGACGGCCCCGATCGCGTGACGGCGGTGTTTGCCTCCAACGACGTCGCGGGCATCGACCTCCAGGAGTTTGCCGACAGGTTCGGCCTGCGCGTGCCTCAGGACCTCTCGGTCGTGGGGTTCGACGATGTGCCAATGGCCGGCCTTGCCCGGATCGGGCTGACCACCATCTCGCAGCCTCGTGACGAGCTGGCCAAGCTTGGCATCACCACAATCATCGAGCGCATCGAGCGCAAGCTCAAAGGGCCGCCGAGGCTCACCCTGATACGGGTCAGCCTGGTGGAGCGTGCTTCCACCAGCCGGCTCGCCGTCCTGCCCAAGGTCCGTACGGCGACCAAGCGCACCTCTTGACGGAGCAGCCCTAGCCGGGGCACAATGACGGAACGTTCCAAATGGAACGCTCCAAAGCGCGGCGGAGGGATTGGTTTTGGCAACTATGGCCGGGCTCGGTCCGCGGCTGGATCGAGAGCGTTTTCAGTGGAGCAGCCTGGCGATGCTCGGGCCGGCCCTTGTCCTGCTCGGACTGCTGTTCGTCTTCCCGGTCCTGTATGCCTGCTACCTCGGCTTCACCAACCTCGAGCTCATAGGCTCCCGCTCGCATGACTACTCCTTCACCGGCCTCGACAACCTCACACGCATGCTCGGCGACTACGTCTTCGTCAAGTCCTCGCAGCTGACGATCATCTTCGTGGTCGGATCCGCGATTGTCGGACAGTCGGTGCTGGGCATGGCCCTGGCGCTGTTGCTGCGGAGCGCGCTGCCACCGATCCGCCTGACGGTAGGGGCAATCGTGATCGTGGCCTGGGTGCTGCCCGAGATCACGGTCGCCCTCGTCTGGTACGCGTTCTCGCAGGCCGGCGGCACCCTTTCCATCCTGCTCGGCCACCGTGATGCGGACTATCTCGTGCTGGTGCCGATGCTGATCGTGTCGGTGGCCAACTTATGGCGAAACGTGGCCTTCTCGATGCTGGTGTTCGCGGCCGGCCTCCGCAACCTGCCGCGCGAGGTCCTGGAAGCGGCGGAGGTCGAGGGCGCCTCGGTGTGGCGCCGTTACGGGCAGGTCATCTTTCCCCTGATGAGGCAGACGATCGTCACCAACCTCCTGCTCGTCACGATCCTGAATCTGTCCGAGTTCACGCTCATCTATGCGATGACGCAGGGCGGTCCCGGCGTGGAGACGATGACCCTGCCCCTCTACGTGTACCAGGAAGCATTCAACTTCCACCAGCTTGGCTACGGCACGGCGATCTCTCTTGTGCTCGTGCTGATAGGGGCTGTGTTCTCGCTCCTGTTCGTGCGCGCGGCGAGAAACCAGGTATGAGCACGGCCCGGGCGGCTCGGCCCGCGATCGCCCGTGAGGACCGCATCGTCGTTCCGTATCGCCGCGTTTCGGTGGCGGCCCTCATGGCCAACACCATCCTTGTGCTCCTGGGCGGCTTCTTCGTTCTGCCGATGCTGTGGATGATCTTCGCGTCGGTCGACTCCAACCCCGACTGGGCCATCAAGCTGCCGAACCTGACCCTTTCGAACTTCGTCGACGTGCTCACCACGGCCGGGGCTTTGACTTCCTTTCGGGCCAGCCTGATCCTGGCCGGCACCACCACAGTGGTGACCACGGTGCTCGCGATGCTGGCGGCTTACCCGCTGTCGCGGCATCACATCCCTCTCAGGCGAACGTTCATGCTGGTGATCCTGTTCGCCTCTGGGCTGCCGGTTTCGATGCTGCTCGTACCCGTGTACCAGCTCTATGTGACGCTTGGCTGGCTCGACTCCCTGTACACGACGGCCCTGTTTTTGGCCGCCAGCTCACTTCCCTTTGCCATCTGGCTCATGAAAAACTTCATCGACGCGGTGCCCGAGGAGTTGGAGCACGCCGCGGCCATCGACGGCGCCAGCACCTTCCGGATTCTGCGCCAGCTCATCCTTCCTCTGACTCTTCCGGGCATCGCCGTCACGTCCATCTACACCTTCATCCAGGCTTGGGGCGCTTTTCTCATTCCCTTCGTGCTCAACAGCAACCCCGACGACCAGCCAGGGCCGATCGAGATCTACAACTTCATGGGATCGCACGGCCTTTTCAAGTTCGGCGACCTGGCGGTGTTCTCGCTGCTGTTCTCCCTGCCCGTCGTCGCTCTCTATCTCTTGATGTCTCGGTACTTCAGCGGCGCCTTCAACTTCAGCGGAGCGGTCAGGGGCTGATGCTGACCGGGGTTCGTCTCGAGGGCATCTGGAAGCTCTTTGGGGCCGAGCCGGCGGTCGAGGATTTGAACCTCGCCGTGGAGGCGGGCGAGTTCATGGTCCTGGTCGGGCCTTCCGGGTGCGGCAAGACGACGACGCTTCGGATGCTCGCCGGTTTGGAGCGCCCCTCGTTTGGCCGGATCCTGATCGGTGACAGGCTCGTGAACAACGTTTCGCCGCGGTATCGGGACATCGCGATGGTGTTCCAGAGCTACGCGCTGTATCCACACATGAACGTATATGACAACCTGGCCTTCGGTATGCGTGCGCGCGGCGCAGCCAAGGCAGCGATCGAAGGTCGAGTCAAAGAGATCGCCGAAATTCTTGGCCTCGGCCAGCTGCTGAAGCGACGGCCGGCCGAGCTGTCGGGCGGCCAGCGGCAGCGTGTGGCGCTGGGCAGGGCGCTCATCCGCCAGCCGCAGGTGTTTTTGATGGATGAGCCGCTGTCCAACCTCGACGCCAGCCTCCGCGTTCAGATGCGCGCCGAGCTCAGCCGCCTGCATGAGCGATTTCGCGTGACAACGGTCTATGTCACCCATGACCAGATCGAGGCCATGACCATGGGCGACCGGATCGCTGTGATGGCGGAAGGCAAGCTGCAGCAGGTTGGCGCGCCCGAGATGATCTACGAGCACCCTGCCAATCAGTTCGTGGCCGGCTTCATCGGCTCGCCGAAGATGAACTTCATCCCTGGCCGGCTGGGCGCCGATGGGGCGAGGACGACGGTCGAGTTCTTGGGCGTGAAGACGGCATTGGATCCGGGAACCGTGCTTGACAACACGAGGGAAGATCGGGAGGTGGTCGTCGGCCTCCGGCCGGAGGACCTCACGTGGCGGCCGGCGGCGACTCCCGGCAGCACCGTCATCTTCAACGCCACGGTGGACGTGGTCGAGCCCATGGGGCACGAGGCTTACGTCACGGCCGTTCGCGAGGGGCAGCTGCTGATCTCCCGCTTTCCACCCCGATCCGGCGTGAAGACGAAGGAACCGGTCGAGGTTGCTTTCAACCCGGCGCGCCTCCATCTCTTCGATGCGAGCACCGGAGAGGCCATCCTGCACCGCCCCGCGGCGAGCGATGCAGAAGTCATCAAGCCAGCCGCGTGGTCTGGAGACCCGGCTGCCGGGCACCCGGATAGCCACCCATCGCCATGGGCACCGGGGGTGCCCCCGCCGTCGGAAAAACAAATCAGGGGAGGAACTGGATGAAAGCGTTCAGCGGACGACTCGGCGCCATCTTGGGGCTGGTGATTCTTCCGGCCATCACGCTCATGGCGTGCGGCGGCAGCAACAGCCCGACCGCAAGCCTCTCGGATGACATGAAGGGATCGATCACGGTCGCCTACTCGACGACGTACGTGTTCGACTCCGATGACACCTCGGTGATCTGGTGGAACAAGGTCAAGGCTGAGTTCGAGAAGCAGTTCCCCAACGCCAAGCTGAACCTCCAGGGGTTCAACGGGACCGACGTGGACCTCGTCAACAAGGTCGCACTCGAGTACAAGAATCCGTCGACGACGCCCGATGTGTTCATGCTGCCCAGCGGCTACGTCGGACAGTGGGTGGCCTCGGACTACCTGCAGCCGCTTGACACGTGGACCAACGACTCGACGCAGGCGCCCTTCTGGAGCTCGTTCCCGAAAGTCATCCAGGACGAGAGCAGGATCAACGGCAAGGTCTACGCGGTCAACACCGGCGAGAACAACTCGGCGATCTACTACAACGTCTCGATGCTGCAGAAGGCGGGCATCCAGACGCCGTGGACGCCCAAGACCTGGGATGACATCCTCACCGCCGCGAAGGCTGTCAAAGCCAGCAACCAGAACGTGATTCCGCTGTGGGTCGGCGCCGGCACGAGCGCAGGCGCGGGCGGTGTGCTTCAGGGCAGCGCGAACCTCGTCTACGGCTCATCGACTCCGACGATCTTCGACTACAAGACCAAGAAATGGGTCGTCGACAGCCCAGGCCTGCGCGAGGTCATGCAGTTCTACAAGGACGTGTACTCGAACAAGCTGGGCGCCTCGACCTCGGATCTCTTCTCACCCAAGGCGGTCGGCCGTCCGGTGGTGCTGTTGAAGGACAAGCAGCTCGCCATCGCTGTCGGCTCTAACTGGTTCGCCGACGCCTGGACGGAGCAGAACCGGCACTGGGCGACCGCAGCCCAGGAAGCGAGCGCCGTTCCGTTCCCGACCTCAAAGGGACAGGCTCCCGGCAGCGCGAGCACGCTCGGGGGCTGGGCGGTGGCCATCTCGAAGGCCACCAAGCACCCGCAGCTCTCTTGGGGTTTGATCAAGATCATCCAGGAGAGTGACAACCAGGCCTACATCGCCAACCGGGCGGGCTTTGTGCCCCCCAGCCAGACGGTCGCGAAATCGGACGCATTCCTGAGCTTCGCGCCTCCGTTCAACAAGGCGTTCGCCGATGCACTGCCGAACTCGCGGCTGGTGCCTTCGGAGCAGGAGGGCTACCCGGCGTGGGTGCAGGGAATCGGCCAGGCAACCGGCCAGATCGCGACCGACCCGAACACTTCGGTGGACGCCGCGATCAAAATCCTTCACGACACAGTGGCCAATCAGGTTGGACCGAGTCTCGTCGAAACACTGAATAGTTGACGAAGCCATAAACCTGGCGTGGCGAGCCCGCTGTGGGCCCGCCACGCCTCACACAATCAGAGGGGAGCCGATGTATTCCGGACCAGTCATCGACTGCGATGTGCACCACGCCCGCAATGGCGACGACGAGCTGATCGAATACCTGTCGCGCGGCTGGCGCGAGTACGTGACCGATCGTGGTCGCGCCGGCCTGGTGCCGTTGACCGTGCAGGATGGATTTCCCAACCCGCATGGTTTCATGCGGGCTGACACCTATCCGAAGGAGGGCGGCGAGCCGGGCTCAGATTATTCGACCATGCGCGAGCAGCTGCTTGACGCCACCGATGTGCGCCGCGCCATCCTTACGTTCGGCGATGACAGCCATGTGGCGGGCCACCATAACCCCTATTTCGCGACCGAGATCGCGCGCGCCTGCAACGATTGGAGCATCGAGCGCTGGTTGAGCCTTGACCCTCGCCTGATTTCATCGATCATGGTCGGCAGCCAGCTGCCCGACCAGGCCGCCGCCGAGGTCCGGCGGCATGCCGCCAACGAGCGCATGGCGCAGGTCATGCTCGTGGACAACCCATTCGGCTACGGCTTCGGACACCCCGTGTTTCACCCCATCTACGCGGCGGCCGAGGAGACCGGCAAGGCGATTGCCATCCATGGAGGCGCGGGCGGCTGGGCCAACCCCGCCAGCACAGGCGGTGGCAGCGTCAACACATATTTCGAGACACACGTCTTATGGCCTCAGGCCATCCAGACTCACCTCGTGAGCTTCATCGCGCACGGCGTGTTCGAGAAGTACCCCCACCTCCGAATCGTGCTCATAGAGGGCGGCTCGGCGTGGATCCCGAGCCTTTTGTGGCGATTCGACACCGAGTACAAAGGGCTGCGCCGCGAGGTGCCGTGGGTGCGCAAGCTGCCGAGCGAGTACTTCGCCGAGCACGTGTGGGTCTCTACCCAGCCGCTCGAGATTTCGCCCAAGCGCGACAATGTCATCGATCTGCTCCGCTCGATGGGACTCGAGGACAGACTCATCTACTCCTCCGACTACCCACACTGGGACGCGGACGAGATCGATTACCTCTCCACCCGCCTGCCCACCGAATGGCACAACCGCGTGTTCTTCGAGAATGCATGCCGGCTCTACGGATGGAAGCGGGAGGACCTGGTCAAGAAAGTGGCGGTCGAAGAGAGGGCGGGTTGACCGTGGACGTCGGCGCGGTCGCCGACTTCGAGGAGCGCAGGTTCCGGATCGTGCAGGCGGGTCGCCACGTGGTGGGCGTGCTGCGGTGGCACGACCGATTCTTCGCCGTGCACAACCGCTGTCCGCACCAGAAAGGTCCGCTCTGCCTCGGCATCGTCAGCGGCAGGCTCTCCGGCTCCGCCCCAGGTTCGATGGAGCTGGATGACGAAAAACCCGTGGTCCAGTGTCCGTGGCACGGGTGGGAGTTCGACCTCGAAGGAGGCCGGGCTCTATGGGAGGAGGGCTACGCCGTGAAGACCGTGCCGGTGCGAGTGGAAAGCGGCCGGGTCCTCCTGGATGTAGGACGCGCCGGCTAGCCGATCAGCCTTCAGCTGTGACCGTGTGCGTGCTCGTCGTGTAGTGCGCGATTCGGTCCTCGTCGAGGACGAGCCCGAATCCCGGCCGGTCGGGGACGCGCACGTTGCCCTCACTGTCGATGGTCAGCGGCTCGGCCAGCATCTGGTCCCGCGCCGCAGCCGTCCAGCCGCTTGGCGGATCGTGTGGAAACTCGAGGAAGGGGCAGTTGGGGATCGCCGCCGCAAGGTGCAGGTTGGCCATGAGCCCCATACCGTTGCCCCAAGTGTGGGGCGCCACCTCGAGGCCGGAGAGTTCGGCGATGGCCGAGATCTTGCGCATCTGGCCGACCCCCTCCGATAACAGGGCATCGGGCTGAAGGATGTCGTAGCAGCCCAGGTCGACCAAAAGCTTGAACTCGTGCAGTCCATGGTTGTCCTCGCCCCCGGCGATCGGCAGGCGGTCGAGCTTGTCGCGAAGCCGGCGCAGGCCGTCATAGTCGTGACGCGGGAGCGGCTCCTCCAGCCACCGCACGTTCATGCGCTCAAGCTCACGGGCAACAGTAAGCGCCATTGGAAATCCCCAGGCGTGATGTCCGCCATGGCCCGGCTCGACGCCGGCCTGGTTGGCGTCCACCATGATCTCGATCTGGTCCCCGACCGCGTTGCGCACAGCTTCGACGACCTTGAGGTCTTCGCGCGGATCGGGCAGGTGGAAGCGGAACTTGACCGCCTTGAAGCCCTCGTCGAGGATCCGCCGCACGTCCTCGACGCGTTCCCCGGGCGAGCGCACCTCTGCGGTCGCGCAGTACGCGGGTACGCGGTCGGACCATCCGCCCCACAGCCTGGCCACGGGCAGGCCCGCGATTTTGCCAACGATGTCCCAGAGCGGCATTTCCATGCAGTAGACGGGTGCGCCCAGGATTTCGGTGTCGCGCAGAACGGGCACGAGGCGCTCCACAAAAGTCGGGTCCTGGCCGAGGAAGTAGGGTGCGACGAAGCGCTCGATGGTGATGGCCGCCTCGATGCCCGCGTGGGCTGCGCCGAGGCCCGTGACGCCCTCGTCGGTCTCGACCTCGATCAGGACCATCAGCAGGTTGGGCTGGTTGCGGCCCCGGGCCCACGCGGGATGGAAGGGCTGTTCGAGCGGGAAGTCGACGACGCGGCACGTGATGCGCTCGATCTTCATGCCGCAACCCGGCGCAGGAGCCGTGCGGACTCGATCACAGATTCGTCAACGGGCACGAACGGGTCCTCGTACTCGATGCTGATGGTGCCACCGAAGCCAGATTCCCGCAGCAGGGCGGTGAACTGGGCCCACCACGTTTCGTCGTGGCCGCGTCCGACGGTGGCGAAGTTCCACGGCATCTCGTGCGCCGGGCTCGGCCAGCGATTGTCCAGTGGTCCGTTGAGGGCCATGGCCGCCAGGTTCACGGTCGTGTCCTTTCCGTGCACATGCCCGATGCGGTCGCCCACGGCGCGGATGATCGCCAGGGGATCCATGGACTGCCAGAAGAAGTGGCTCGGATCGAGGTTCACGCCCAGGTTGGTGCCGAGCTCGCGGATCCGGCCGAACGTCTCGGTGTTGAAAACGTATGTGCCCGGGTGGAGCTCGAAGCAGATCAAGAGGTCCGGGTGCTCGCGCCGGGCGAATTCCGACATTTTCGACCAGTACGGGACGACTCGCTCCGTCCACTGCCACTCGGCGATCCGTTCGAGGTCCGGCAGCCAGCCGCCGCCCGAGAAGTGGGGTGCTGAACGGTCCGCCTCTGAAGCGCCCGGACAGCCGGACATGGCGACGACACGGTCGACCCCGAGCGCCGCGGCGAGCCGAATCGCGCTCACGAGGTCAGCGTCGTGCTTCCTGGCGATCTCCGGGTTGGGGTGAAGAGGATTGCCCGAGACATTGAGGGCCGAGATGCCGAGGCCGGCGGCGGCGACGTCAGTCTTGAGCTTGCGGATGGCGCTCGCATCGGCCAGCAGCCCGGGCGCATCGCAATGGGGAGCCGGCGAGTAGCCGCCCACCCCAAGCTCCAGGTCATCGATGAGCCCGCGCGCCCTCACCCAGGCGATCACCTCGTCGAGGCCGCGATCGGCCATCGCGTCCGTCAGCAGACCTATCCGCAGCCGCGAATTGGAGCGTTCCAAAATGGAGCTTCACCGTATTGCCTGGAACAGGTATTTGTCAATGAGGCCGCCGCTCAGCCGTAGCTTGCGACCGTGTAGCGGTCGATCAGCTCGTGGTCGAGCTCGAAGCCGAAGCCGGGCCGGTCGGGCACCGCGACGCAGCCGTCCGGTCCAAGCTCCGGTTTGACCGTCAGCATCTGGCTCAAGGCCGACGCGGGCCAGCCCGGCGGCTCGTGCGGCCACTCGAACCAGGAATGGTTGGGGATCGATGCGGCCATGTGGAGGTTGGCCAGCAGGCCTATGCCGTGCGTCCAGGTGTGGGGCGCGACATCGACGCCGGCGGTCTCGGCGTAGGCCGCGACCTTGCGAAGCTGGTAAACGCCCTCGGAGAGGACTGCGTCAGGCTGGAGGACGTCGTAGCAGCCTTCGTCGATCAGCAGCTTGAACTCGTGCCATCCGTGGTTGTTCTCGCCTCCCGCCAGGCGCAAGGCGCCGAGCCGATCGCGCAGGCGCTGCAGGCCGGTCCGGTCGTGACGCGCCAGCGGTTCCTCGAGCCAGTCGACGCCCAGCCCCTGGAGCTCGAGGGCGACCGAGAGCGCGGTGCGGAAGTCCCACTGGCGATGGCCGCCAAAGCCTGGGGCGAGGCCGGCCTGGTTGGCGTCCACGAGGATGACCAGCGTGTCCCCAAGCTCGCGGCGGATCGCCTCCACCACGCGGATGTCATCGCGCACGTCCTCGGAGTGGAAGCGCAGCTTCACCGCCTTGAACCCCTCGGCGACAATGCGATGGCAGTCATTCACGCGCTGCGCGGCCTGCCGCACTTCGCCGGTTGCGCAGTACGCGGGCAGCCGGTCCGCGCCCGCGCCCCACATCTTGAATGCCGGCAGGCCGGCGACCCTGCCGGCCACGTCCCACAGCGCGACCTCGACGCAGTACACGGGCGGCCCGAGGATTTCAGCGTCTTGCAAGACCCGGGTCAGGCGCTCGGGGGACGCCGCGTCCTGGCCGATCAGGTGAGGCGTGACGAAACGATCGATCGCGATCGCCGTCTCGGATCGTGCCTCAGCCGCGGAAATACCGGTGACGCCGTCTTTCGTCTCGATCTCGATCAGGGTCATGAAGAAGGTGCGCTGGACCTCGCCCCGCCCCCATGCGG
>DASXBJ010000036.1:0-1769 GCA_036491755.1 Candidatus Dormiibacterota bacterium | reverse complement strand
CACCAAGGCATTGGCCAGCGTGTCCCTGGCGCTGATCCCTGTCCCCGCGTCACCGCGGCCCACCTTGGCACCTGCCAGATCCGCCGAAAACCGGTCCTGAGCGGCCTAATCAACGAGTACGAGCGAGCCGCCTGAAGACCGAGGAGGTCCAGGTCAAAACCAGAATCCTATTTTCGAGCGGCACAACATCAGCCTGCCGTCGCCGGCTTGATCTTCTCGGGTGCAGCCCCGGTGGATCCCGTCACGTTGGGACGCCGACCTCCATCTGACGCATGCTCCGTCACCGGCCGCGGTCGAGGACGCCTGGAATCAGTATCCCGACGCCGCCGGCGCGCTGGTCGTAAGTCCAGCCCCCCACGGCACGGCCGCAGACCATACCGCGATCGCTGAAATCTGCCTCCGGCGGGAAACGCGCGGGTGGGCATCGCGGTGGCGGCCGCCACGTACAGGTGACGGGCTCGCTGCGGAACGGACGGCGTTGGACGGATCTGGGGCGACGCGACGAGACGGGGCGCGCGCCGGTACGTTCTTCCTGTGACGACTCTTCCTCATGCTGTGGACGTGCGGCGCCGCGCTGGCTGGCTTCCCGAAGACCAGGACGACCTGGAGGCATGGCTGGCCGGTCACCGTGAGCGGGTGGAGGCCCGGGGCGAGCAGATGGTGCTCCATCCCGTGCTCACCGAGTTCCAGGAGCTGATCGACACCGATCCTGTGGTGCGCATGTACATCAACCAGATGATCGCCCAGGTGCCCAAGGCCAAGCCGTACACCAAGCGGCACCTGGAGAGCCCGGCGCAATTGCTCCGCCTGGTCAACGAGGTGCTGGCCATGGCGCCCGAGTTCGGCGGCTCGATGGTGGCCACGCCGCTCGGCGCGATCCTCGACTGGACGATGGGGACACCGGCCGGCTTCGCCGCGTTCCGCGACCCGCGGGTCAACGCGATGCTCAAGAAGATCCTGAACGCCTGGTGTGAGTTCCTCGACAGCGGCGACTCGCTCTACGTGCTCAACGATTCGCCGTCCGGCTGGAAATCCGCCGAGGCCCAGCGCGCGGTCGGCATGGACCAGTACGAGCACGATCCGCAGGACGAGCGCTGGGGCTTTACCTCGTGGAACGAATTCTTCACCCGGCGCTTCAAGGACGGCGAGCGTCCGGTGGCCTCCCCGGACGACGACAAGGTGATCGTCAGCGCCTGCGAGTCCACGCCCTACGGCCTCAGCACAGACGTCAAGCGCCAGGATCGGTTCTGGATCAAGAGCCAGCCGTATTCGCTTCAGGACATGCTGGCCGGCGACGACTCGGCCGAGCAGTTCGTCGGCGGGACCGTCTACCAGGCTTTTTTGAGCGCGACCAACTACCACCGCTGGCACAGCCCGGTGGCCGGGACGATCGTGCGGGCGTTCGTGCAGGAGGGCACCTACTACTCAGAGGCCGACTCCGAAGGCGCCGACGCGGTCGAGCCGATGAACTCGCAGTCCTACCTGGCTCACGTCGCGGCCCGGGCCGTCATCCTCATCGAGGCCGACGACCCCGTCATCGGACTGATGGCGTTCGTGCCAGTCGGCATGTCGGACGTCTCTTCTTGCATGATCGACTCGAAGGTGACGCCCGGCTACCACGTCGCGAAGGGCGAGGAGCTCGGTTACTTCCAGTACGGCGGTTCGACTCACTGCCTCGTCTTCCGTCGCGGCGCGATCGCCGAGTTCACCCTCGGCGCGATTCCCCAGCCGCACGACCCCCAGGCGCCGCTGATGCACGTCCGGTCGAA
>DASXBJ010000035.1:0-26343 GCA_036491755.1 Candidatus Dormiibacterota bacterium | reverse complement strand
GAGCGCGGCGCACCATGTCGTGCACTGGGTCCACGGCGGGAGCACCGACCTCGACAACCTGGTCCTGCTCTGTCACCGGCATCACTGGATGGTCCACGAGGGCGGATGGCAGCTGGTCAAATCCGAAGCGGGTGAGATGCTCGTCATCCCGCCGGCTGTCACATTTGGTCCGGCATCTAGGGGACCGGACTAGAGATAGTGCCGGCGGATCGCTCCCAGGTTGTTGAAGATCCGCACTCCGAAGGCGACGATCGCGGCAATCGATAGGTCGACACCCAGCTTGTCGCCGAAGTAGACGAGCCCGGCAGCCAGGGTCATGTTGGTCAGCAGGCCGCTGAAGAATACGCGCGGCTCGAACGTGCCTGCGATGTAGGCCTTGAACGCGCCGAATATCGAGTCCAGGGCGGCCAGCAGGGCGACCGCGGTGTAGCGCGCGTAGGTGATCGGGATCGTGACGGGAGACATGACGCCCAGCACGACGCCCAGGAGGGCGAACAGGACGGCGATGACGATTACTTGCATGCGGCGGCGGCGTTGGGCGACGGCTGCGGAGGGGCGGCTGGAGAGGGCGACGACTTGGGTTCGAGGGACTTGTAGCCGACGGCCGGCTCGGCGGCGTTCATCACGTTTACATACTCCAGGTCGGCGGAGTTGTAGTCGACGTTGGCGGTCCCCGCGATCGACTTGAGTGCGGAGAGCTTGTCCTTCAACGTCGCGAACTGCTCTGGCGTCAGCACGCGGCCAAAATAAACCTTCCAGCCTCTTTTGGCGAGGAGCGTCAGGTCGCCGCAGGAATCGAAAATGAATCCGGAGACCTGCTGTCCGAGCATGCCTGGGAAGTCTCGCTGGATGTTGACCATCGCGACCAGGAGCTGCGGATCCAGGGGCCTGTCGCCGACTCGCGGGTCGCTGCCGGCCGGGCCTTGCACATCGACGAGTCCGCCGCCGGACGGCGTGGAGCCGAGCACCACAGCCTGGTTCGAGAGCAAGAAGAGCTTGGTCGACTTGCCCGAGTGATAGGCGGCGATCGGCTCCCATTCGGCCACCTGGATCACCACGGTCCCTGGCAGCTGCGGTTGGACCGAGGCACTGCGGATCCACGTCTCGTTCAAGAGGTGCTGGCGGCCGGACACGCCGTCTATGGAGATGATCGAATGGCCCAGGCCGGCCGCATGCGCCACCTGGTCGGCGGTCATGTGCTGCGCGCCGGTCACATCCACCGTCTGGATCGAGAGCGCCGGGCCGAACCACAGCCACGCGAGTAGCACAGTTTCGATACCCGCAGCCGCCACCGCGAGGGCGCGCCAGCCCCAGTGCACGTCCATGGGCCGGAGCGACCTCTCCGAGCGCGTCCACAGCTGGCCTTTCAGCGGCTCGCTGGCATCCAGGGTGCGCCGAGGCCTCAAGCGCGAGCGGCGCCGCCGAAACCTCATACGCCCGTGGGGCCGATGCGGCGCTGGTGCCGCCCGACCGCGTGGTCGACCAGGCGCTGGCACAAATCGACGAATTCGATGCCCGCGGCGCGGGCGGCATCCGGGAGAAGCGAGAGCTCGGTCAGGCCCGGGACTGTGTTGACCTCGAGCAACCAGGGGGTGCCATCGCCGCCGACGATGATGTCGACTCGCGCCATTCCGGAGCAGCCAAGCTCGATGAACGCACGGCCGGCCGCGTCCGAGGCCGCAGCACGGGCCGGCTCGGGGATGCGCGCAGGGATGATGTGGTGGGACTTGCCGGCCGTGTACTTGGCGTCGTAGTCGTAGACGGGGTTGTCGCTGACGATCTCCAGCGTGGGCAGGACCTGCAGGTCAGGGGTCGCGAGCACCCCGACGGTAATCTCGGTGCCGCTGGCAAAGCGCTGTGCGATGACCCGACGGTCGTAGCGGCCGGCCAGAACCAGACCGGTCGCCACCGCATCCTCGTCCTTCGCGATGGTCAGGCCGATGGTCGATCCTTCACGCACCGGCTTGATCACGAGTGGGAACCCAAGTCGCGCCACCAGCCTCTCGACGGCCGCGGCGGCCACCCCGTCTTTGATCTCGAGCTCCTCGAACTCGGGCACGTGCAGCCCGGCCCCCGCCATGACCTTGTTCGACCTCGCCTTGTCCATGCAGAGAGCCGAGGCAAGCACCCCAGACCCGGTGTACGGCAGGCCGATCAGCTCGAGCATGCCCTGGACGGTGCCGTCCTCGCCCAACCGTCCGTGCAGCGCGTTGAAGACACATTCGAACCGGCCGTCGCGCAGCAAGTCCCACGTCTGAAGGTCGAGGTCGATCGCGGTGACGTCGTGTCCGCGTTGGCGCAACGCCTTCTCGACCTGGCCGCCCGAGCGCAGCGAGACCTCGCGCTCAGCCGATTTGCCGCCGCGCAGCACGGCAATCCTCATTTCCACCGACCCACCATCTCGACCTCGGTCTCGATCGCGATGTTGAACCTGCGCTTGATCTCGGCCTGCGCGTGCTCGATGAGGCGCCTGACGTCGGCCGCGGTTGCCGACCCCTCGTTGATGATGAAGTTGCCGTGGAGTGGCGAGATGACCGCACCGCCCTGCCGCGCCCCCTTGAGGCCGGCGGCCTGGACCAGGCGGCCGGCAGAGTCGCCAGGCGGGTTCTTGAACACGCTGCCGCAGTTCTTCGTCTTGATCGGCTGCGTCTCGTTGCGCTCCTTGGTGAGGCGGGCCATCAGCCGCTTCGCCTCTTCCCCGTCTCCCCGCTCGAGCCGCAGCGTGGCCGAGATGACGAACGCACCAGCGAGCGACCCTTCGCGCAGGGCTGACGATCGGTAGCCCAGCTTCAGGTCGGCCGGAGTCATCGTCGCGACGCCGCTTCCCGGCCGGTAAACCTCGGCCGACACGAGGACCTCGCGAATCTCCTTGCCCCAGCATCCGGCGTTCTGGTACACGGCGCCGCCGACCGTGCCGGGCACGCCGATGGCGAACTCAAACCCGCGCAGCCCCGCGTCGGCAACGATCCGGGCGAGCCGCATCATCTTCAGCCCCGCGCCCGCGCGAACTTTCGTGCCCTCCAGATGCTGGTCGCGGGTGACCACGCGCACCACGAGGCCTTCGACTCCCTTGTCGGCGATGAGCAGGTTGGTCCCCGCGCCCAAAAGCAGATACGGGATGCCGCGTTCCCGGCATCCCTCGATCGCCTTCTCGATCGCTTCCGGCCGGCTGGACTCGATGAAAAAGTCCGCCGGCCCGCCGATGCCGAACGACGTGCGCGAGGCGAGCGGCTCCTGCTCGGAGATGCCCGGCAGCTCGCGCAGCCACACGAGGTTAGGTTTTGTGCGCCAGCTCATCGCCCAACTTCTTGATGTCTCCCGCGCCCATCAGCAAGACCAGGTCCTCGCGGCCGACCAGGCCCTCCAGCTCTTCGCGGGCGCGCACGAAATCGCCAACATATGTCGCATTGGGAACCTGATGCGCCAGGTCCGCCGCCTGGACGCCGGTCGGGTTCTCCTCGCCGGCGCTGTAAACGTCGAGCACGAGCACGCGGTCGGCTCCGGTGAACGCGCGCGCGAAGTCGTGCATGAGGGCCGCCAGGCGCGAGTAGCGGTGCGGCTGGAACACGACGATGAGGCGCCGATGCCGCAGCTCGCGCGCCGCCTCGATCGTCGCGCGAACCTTGGTCGGATGGTGAGCGTAGTCGTCATAGACCATTGCGCCCTGGAACACACCGAGGAACTCCATGCGCCGGTGGGCTCCCGGGAAGCCCGCCAGCGCGCCGGCCACGTCCACGAACTTCACGCCCAGCTCCAGCGCCATGGCGGCTGCAGCGGTCGCGTTCTGGATGTTGTGACGGCCGGGTTGCCGCAGGTCGATGCGACCCAGCAGCTCGCCGCCATGGTGGAGGGCAAACGGCCGGTCTGGCTCGCAGCGATAAATCGATCCGGTGCGAAATCCGTAAGTCACCTTGCGCGCCTTCGGCTCGAGCTCACGCGCCAGCTCGTCGTCGGCGCAAAGTACGGCGAGACCGGTTTCCGGCAGGGCTCCGATGAACCACTGGAAGAGGTCGCGCACGGCGGTGACGTCGCGGAAATGATCCGGGTGGTCGAGCTCGATGTTGGTCACGATCGCCCGCTGCGGATGATGAAGCGTCAGGGTGCCGTCGGATTCATCGGTCTCGGCCACGAGCCAGTCCGAACGGCCGGCCCGGGCGCTGGCGCCGTCACCGACCAGCACGGTCGGATCAAAGCCGGCGGTGACCAGGATGTGGCCGAGCATGTGCGTCACCGTCGTCTTGCCCGCGGTGCCTGCGACGGCGATCGAGTTGCTGCCATTTATCAGCTCCGCCAGCATCTCCGGCCTGCTCACCACCTTGAGCCCCATCGCGCGAGCCGCGTCCAGCTCCGGCGAGCCCTTGATCGCTCCGCTGTAGACCAGCAGATCCTGGAACAGCACGTGCTCCGGGTCGTGTCCGACCATCATGCGCACCCCGGCTGCCTCGAGCTCCGAGGTGGTTTCCGACGGCCTGGTGTCGCAGCCGCTGACCTCATCGCCGCGAGCCAGGAAGACCCGCGCCAGCGCGGAGACGCCCGCCCCGCCGGCGCCCATCAGGTGCACTCTCATTGGCCGGCCAGCACCTCGCGCAACAAACCTAGAACGCGCTGGGCGGCATCGTGCCGGCCGGCTGTTGCGGACGCCTGCGCCATCGCGGTCAGCCTGGCGGCGTTCAGGCCGTCGATGGTCGCCACGAGGCTCGCGCCGGAAAGCTGGGCGTCACCGATACGGACCGCGGCGCCCGCCTCGACCATCGCGGCGGCGTTCTCCTCCTGGTGGCCGCCGCCGAACGTGCCGGGCACCAGCACCATGGGCAGTCCCACCGCGGCGGCCTCGGCGATGGTGCCGACGCCGGCGCGACACACGATGAGGTCGGCCCGACCCATCAACGGCGCCATCTCGTCGGTGAACGTCAACCCGCGGTAGCGGTCGTGGCTGTGTCGCGCCACCCCTTCCGCGCCGTTCCGTCCGGCGATGTGCACGACCTCGACGAACCGCGCGCAAAGCTCGTCGAGCGCCGCCCACACGGCCTGATTGATGTTGCGGGCGCCCTGACTGCCGCCGGTGATGAGCAGGCGCTGAGGTGGCACGTCGGGAGTCCGCCGCGTGAAACCCGCGCGCAGCGGCACGCCGGTGAGGAGCACGCGCCTGGCGTGCAGGCGCTTCTCCGTTCCCGGCAGAGTCGTGCAGACGGCGGCGGCCCGTCCGGCGAATATCCGGGTGGCCAGCCCGGGCCGCACGTCTTTCTCGTGCAGCACGTAAGGGATGCCGCGAATCCGCGCCGCGGCGACCGCCGGCGCCATCACGTAACCACCCATGCCGAGTACGACATCGGGGCGAAACTGATCGACGATCCGCAGTCCGGCCCGCAGCGAAGCGGGGATGACCACCGGAAGCGCGAGGTTCTTCCAGACCGCGTCGCGGTCGAAGCCACGAACGTTGACCGTCGCCAGCTCGAAGCCGGCGGCCGGAACCAGGCGCTCTTCCGGGCCGCGCGTCCGCCCGACCAGCAGCACCGCACCGTCCGGTTCCTCAGCGCGGAACGCTCGCGCGACCGCGAGCGCCGGATACAGGTGCCCTCCGGTCCCGCCGCCAGCTATCAAAAGTCTCATCCGCACTCCGATTGTTGCCTAGTGCCGACCCTGAGCCGTGGCGGGCGATGCTCAAGAGGACGCCGACGGCAGCCAGCTCCGTCGCCAACGCGGTGCCTCCATAGCTGAAAAAAGGGAGCGGCACCCCGGTGATCGGGAGAGTGTTGGTGACCGTCGCCATGTTCAGCAGAGCCTCGAACGCGATCCAGGTCGTGATCGCCGCCGCCAGCGACATGCCGAACCTGTCCGGTGCGCGCAGGGAGGCACGGTAGCCGCGCACCGAGAAAAAAAGGAAGCCGAGCATCACGAGGGTCGTCCCGATCAGGCCTGTCTCCTCGCCGACGATGGCGAAGATGAAGTCGGTGTGGGCTTCGGGCAGCCAGCCGTACTTCTCGATGGAGTGGCCGATGCCGACCCCGAAAACACCGCCGGAAGCCAGGCCGTAGAGGGACTGGGTCGCCTGGAAGCCGGCGCCGAGCGGATCGGAAAACGGGTTCTTGAACGCGGTGAGCCGCGCGAAGCGATAGGGCTCGAGGACCGTCATCACGACAAAGCCGAGAGCGAGCGCGGCCAGCAGGAGGATCAGGTGGCGCAGCCGGCCGCCGCCGGCCCAGAAGGCGCTGACGAAGATGCCGACCATCACGATCGCGGTGCCCAGGTCGCGCTGCAGCATCAGGACCACCAGGACACCCGCCAGCATTGCGGCGAAAGGCACGAACGTCCGCTGGAAGTCGCCCATGCGCTCCGCGTTGCGGTCGACCCAATGGGCGACGAACACGGCGAACGCCAGCTTGCCCAGCTCTGAAGGCTGAAACGTGCCGAGCGGTCCGGCTTCAAACCAGCGGCGAGCTCCATTGATGGAGACGCCGAGGTGCGGGACGAGGACCAGCACCATCAACACGCCGGCCGTCGCGGCGCCGGCCGGGGCGAGCGGGCGCAGGCGCCGGTAATCGATGCGGCCCAGCACGAACAGCGCGACAAAGCCGATCACCATCCAGACTGCCTGGCGTTCGGCGTAGTAGAAGGCCGACTGGTGCTGCGTGTAGGCGAACGCGACGCTGGCGCTCGTCACCATCACGAGGCCGCCCCCGCAGAGAAGGACGGTCGTGAAAAGCAGCAGCCGGTCAGGCTGAGGGCTGCGAACTGTTGCGCTCACTCGGCAAACCTCTTCCGAACGAGCTCTTTGAACTGGTCGCCGCGCTCCTCGAAGTTCTTGAACATGTCGAAACTCTTGTATGCGGGGCTCAGAAGCACGACGCCGTTCTGGCGCGCCAGGCCGGCGGCCACGTTGACCGCCTCCTCCAGGCTCGCCGCGCGCACGACCTTCGGATGGGCGCTCAGCTCCCTGGCGAGCAGGTCGGCCGATGCCCCGATCAAGACCACGGCCTCGGTGTGGGCGAGCACCTCGGCCACCCACTCGCGCAGGTCGAAATCGCTCCCGTAGCCACCGGCGATCAGGACCACCGGAGCGCCGGGAAACGCTGCCAGCGCGACACGGCCCGCGTCGGGATTGGTCGCTTTCGAGTCGTTGTACCAGCGCACCCCCGCCCACTCGCCGACGAGCTCGAGCCGGTGCGCCACCCCAGCAAATGACCGAATTGCGCCGTTGATGGCTTGATCGGTCAGGCCCGCGATCCGGCCCACGGCCGCCGCGGCGAGCGCGTTCTCCATGTTGTGCCGGCCGGGCAGGGGCATCGGCGGCATGGGCTGATGGTGGTCGAACCAAACCACCTGGGCCCGCGTCCGGGCGGCCAGGCGACGAACCACCTCGTCTCCGCCATTGAGCACCGCGTAGTCATCGGGACCCGCGAACTCGATCGCCTTGGCCTTCAGGTCCACATACCGCTCGAAGGTCTTATGCCTGTCGAGGTGGTCGGGCGTGATGTTGAGGATGACGCCCACGTGCAGGCACGGCCGCTCCACCGACTCGAGCTGGAAGCTGGACAGCTCGAGCACCACCCAGTGGTCCGGTGTTATCTCGTCAATGCGGTCGAGCACCGTTTCGCCGATGTTGCCGCCGACGATCACCGGCCTTTTGCCCGTCGCCAGGACCTGGGCGGTCAGAGCCGTGGTCGTGGTCTTGCCGTTGGTGCCTGTGATGCCGACCACGGAGCCGGGGCAAAGTTTGAGGAAAAGGTCGATCTCGCTCGAGATGCGGATGCCGCGAGAGCGCGCGTCGGTCAGCAGCGGAGAATCCCACGGGACGCCCGGGCTCGCATACACGACATCGACTCCGTCGAGCACGGAGCCGTCGTCACCACCGAGCTTCAGCTCGACGCCCGCCGGCATCTGCGCGATGGCGCTCTCGAGTTCGACCGCGGGACGGCGATCCGTCACGCGCACCTTCTCGCCGCCCGCGGTGAGATGCCTGGCGAGCGCCACGCCGCTGCGCGCCGCTCCCACCACGAGGGCCGTCAACTGGCCAGGCGCGCCACCCCGACGGCGGCCAGCGCCGAGACGAGCCCCGCGCCCCAAAACGTGAGCGCGATGCGATTCTCAGACCAACCCGCGTGGTGGAACGTGTAGTGAATTGGGGTCATCTTGAAAACACGGCGTCCGCCGCTGGCTTTGAAGTAAGCCACCTGAATGATGACAGACAGCGTCTCCAGCACAAACACCAGACAGATAAGAGGAAGTAGCAGCAGCATCCCCTGCTGGATGGCCATCGCTGCGAGGGCATAGCCGATTGCGAGCGCCCCGGTATCGCCCATGAACACCTTCGCGGGGTAGCGGTTGAAGACAAGGAAGGCGGCCATGCCGCCGCAGAGCGTCATCGCGGCGGCCTTCTCGCCCGACGGCGCGCCGGGCAGAAAAAGGACGAGCGCTCCCACCGCGATTACCGAAAGACCACCCGCCAGCCCGTCCATGCCGTCAGTCAGGTTCACCGCGTTCGCGGTGCCGACGATCGCAATCACGGCGAGCGGAAAGATGAGCCAGGGTGTCGCAGGCAGGAAGAGCTGGTGCGTCCCTTGCGCAGTCGCCAGGAACGCAACCGGGACGGCGAGCAGGACCTGGATCGGAAACTTCAGGCGAGCGGGGATTCCGCGGGCGCCGACCTGCAGCTTGGCCCGGTCGTCGAGGAAGCCGATGATGCCGCCGGCGAGCAGCCCGCTGACGGCAGGCAGCGCTCCAGGGTGGCCGGCAGCCGCCGCGGCGAGGCCGCCCAGGACGGCCAGCCCCGCGAACAGCATGCCGCCGCCGGTCGGCGTGCCCGCCTTTGCCTGATGGCTGCCCGGCAGCTCCTCCTGGATCACCTGCCCCGCCTTCCTCTGGCGCAACCAGCGGATGAAGGATGGATAGACGATGACCGAGAGGACCGCCGTGGCAAGGAAGGTGACGAGGTCTAGAAGCACGGCCCAGCTTCGGAAATCACTCGGTGGTGAGCTCCCGGACGACCTGGTCGAGACCGATGCCGTGCGACGCCTTGATCAGCACGCGGTCACCCTCCTGGGCGTTCCGCCTCACCCACTCAGCGGCCGCCGGGCGGTCCGGCACCAGCTCCGCGCCGGCCGACTCCGCGAGAAGTCGAGCGAGATCGCTTTCGACCACGCAGACGGCGTCGAACACCTCCGCCGCCCGCCGGCCCACGCGTCGATGCGCCTCCTCCGAGGTGGCGCCCAGCTCGCCCATCTCCCCCAGCACCGCCAGGAGGCGCCCGCGCCGCGGCGCCTCGGCCATGGTCTCGAAGGCGGCCAGCATCGATTCGGGGCTCGCGTTGTACGCATCGTCGACCACGGTGAAACCGGCGCCGGCCGGCAGCTCGTGCAGGCGGTGTTCAACTTCAACCGAGGCGAGGGCGTCTGCCGCTGCGTGGAGCGGCACTCCGGCGAACTCGGCGGCCGCCAACGCCGCGGCGGCGTTCACGGCCTGGTGCCGCCCAACCAGCGAGAGCCGCACCTGGGCGCCTCGGATCGAGAACTCGCATCCCCCGCCAGTGAGTGTCCGGTAGCCCTCGACGCGATAGTCCCCTTGCGCGGCGCCGAAGCTCGCGATCCGTGCCGAGGTCATGCGCACCAGGAGCGAGTAGAACTCGTTGTCGGCGTTCAGGACAGCGAGGCCGTCCTCCGGAAGCGACGCCACGAGCTCGCCCTTGGCGCGCGCAAGCTGCTCATGCGAAGAGAAGAACTCCATGTGGACGGTTCCGACATTGGTGACGATTCCGATCTTCGGCCTGGCCAGCGCGGCCAGGCGCGCGATGTCGCCTGCATGCTGCAAGCCCATCTCCAGCACCAGCGCGGTGTGGTGCGGTTCGAGCTTCAGCACGGTCAGCGGGACGCCGGTTTCGGTGTTCAGGTTGCCTGTCGAGCGCAGCACCTCGAAGCGCTGCCCGAGCACCGCGGCAAGCATCTCCTTGGTCGACGTCTTGCCGTTGCTGCCGGTCACCCCGACGACCAGGGGACGGATGCGCTCCAGGCTGTAGGCCGCCAGCGCGTAGAGCGCCGCCCAGGTGTCCGGCACCAGGATCTCGACGATGCCCGACGGAATTTCGGTCTTCCGCTGCACGACAACGGCGGCCGCGCCTCGAGCGATGGCGTCCTTGACGAACCGGTGGCCGTCCATCTCGGCACCGCGCAGAGCAAAGAAGAGGCCTCCCGGAGCAACCTCGCGAGAATCCGTGTGGAAGGTCGTGAAGGTGTTACCGACCTGGGTGCCGCCCACTTCGCCGCCCCCGGTCGCCTCGAGAATCTCGAGGAGACTGAGTTTCACCTGCCTATTTGAACGGTTTAGCTCGGGTCCGGTGTGATCCGCCAGTCCACGACGATGGACTGGGCGATCTTCTGCCAGATCGGCCCGGCGGTGATGTAGCCGTCGTTGAGGGTCCAGTCGCGGTCGCTTCCTGCGGCATGCGGCTTGCGAACCACGACCAGCATCGTGAAGCGCGGGTGCTGCGCCGGCAGGAAGCCGACGAACGAAGCCCACACGTCCTGCGTGTACTGCCCGTTGACGGGGATCTGCGCGGTGCCGGTCTTGGCCGTCTGGTCGAGCTTGAAGCCTTTGACGATCGAGGTGTAGCCCGACCCGTGCTGCACCACCGCCTCCATCATCGTCGTCATCTGCGCCGCCGCCGAAGGGCTGATCACCTGGCGCTGCGGCTGCAGCAGGATGGGGTTGATCTGGTTGCCCACGCGTTCCACGACGTGCGGCGGCGCGTACTTGCCGCCGTTCGCGATCACGTTCACCGCAGCCAGCATCTGGACCATGTTCACGTCGATGCCCTGCCCGAACGCCGTGGTTGCGTACTGCGCGTCGGCCATCTGGGAGGCTGACGGCGGCGCCACGGTGTCCTCAGCGGCGACGTCGATCCCACTCGGCTTGGTCAGGCCGAAGCCATCGAGGTAGCTGTAGAAGGCCGCGTGGCCCTCAGCCTGCATCGCCTTCATGGCGCCGACGTTGAGCGAGTGCTCCAGCACGTAGGTGTAATCGATGTTGCCGTGGTTGCGGCGATCCCAGTCGTAGATCCGATAGCCGCCGACGGACAGATATCCGGGGTCGTTGATGATCGAGCTCGGCGTGATCGCGCCGGCGTTGAGCGCGCCCGCCAGCGTGACCACCTTCATGACCGATCCCGGTTCATATACAGCGCTGGAGATGTTGTCCAGGAACAGCGACGGGTCCGTCTGGCTGAAGTTGTTCGCGCTGTAGCTGGGGTAGTCGGCCCACGCCACGATGCCACCGGTTGTGGGGTCCATCACCAGCACGCTGCCGCTCTCCGCATTGTCCTTCTTGACGCCTTCGGCGAGGGCCTGTTCAGCCGCGTACTGGATGTTCGCGTCCAACGAGAGCACCAGGTTGGAACCGTTGACCGGGTCCTGGTGGGTGTGCGTGCCGAGCACGATCTCGCGGTTGGCGAGGTC
Source organism: Candidatus Dormiibacterota bacterium (assembly GCA_036491755.1). GTDB lineage: Bacteria > Chloroflexota > Dormibacteria > Dormibacterales > Dormibacteraceae > DASXBJ01. Next base: position 14,899 of record DASXBJ010000035.1, on the reverse strand, counting down.
GCGGTAGCTCGAGATGTACCCTGGCGTGCCGGCGAGCACGCTCTGGTACTTGGCCTCGAGGCCGTACTGCCCGGTGCCGCTGTTGTTGACGAAGCCGAGCAGGTTGGCGGCCAGCGTAGTGCCGGGCCCGATACCCGGCAGATACGCGCGCTGACTGTCGTCCTCGAGGCCGACGCCGGGGAGCTGCAGAGCGCTCAGCTTGTCGGCCTTGTCTTTGGCGAAACGGTGCGCGATGTAGGCGAACTTGGCGCCCGACGCGAGCGTTGCCATCACGGCCGCTTTGTCGACGCCCAGCACTGACGACAGCCCGCTCGCGACCACGTCACGCTGAGCCGCGGTGATCTGGTCGGGCGAAACGAACGCCGAGTAGACGGTCGTGTTGACCACCAGCTGCGTGAGATTGCGATCGAGAATGACGCCGCGTTGGGCGGGCAGCTGCACCACCTCGCGGTACTGGGCCTGCGCCTGCTGCGTGAGCTGGCCGTGCTGGAGCACCTGCCAGTAGGCGAGTCGCACCCAGATCGAACCGGCGAGCACCACGGCGACCGCCAGCATCGACAGGATTCGGAGGCGAGCCGACCCGACACGCTCGACGCGTCCGGGGCGCCTCGAACCGAGCGCCCTGGTCGACACTACTTGGTGGTGGCCGCCATCACGTCGCGGGTGCCGCCAACCGTGTTGACGACCGCCGCGACGGCTCGCAACCAGAGCGGCGTCGCGTCGCCCGCCGAGGCGCCCACGGGCGCGCCGAGGTCGATGGCCACCGGCTGGCCGGGCACGTAGGTGGCCGGCTCAACTCTCTGCATCCCGCTCAGCGCGGCCTGCTGCTGAACCTGCGCCGGAGCGTGCAGAGTCACCTCCTGGTAGCGCAGCTGGTCCTGCTCCGCGATGAGCTGCCTCTGCTGATCCTGGAGGCGTGCGATGTCATATGAGGATTGCGTGATCTGGGCCGCCAGGCCGAGGTAGAAGAGCACGACGATCACCAGCGCGCCGACGCCGAGGTAGGCGTGGCCAAAGCCCGAAAGGCGCAGGCGGCTGGCCGCGGCCGAGCCGGCGACCTGAACGAAGCCGCGCGTGCGTCGACGGCGCCTCGGCGCTGCGCTGATATGGGGCGTGCCCGAAACGGTCAGGCGGCGCCGGGCCAATGTGCGGGTCGATATCAAGACGTATGCCTCATCTGTTATTTGGACGTGTGCTGCGTTGGGGGGCTCCGGCCGGCTTCCGCCGTTCTTATTGGGGTGGTGCCTGGTGACCGGAGGGGTAGCCGGTCACCAGGACTTGTGGAGTCAGATCTTTTCCGCGACCCGCAACCGCGCGGAGCGGGCTCGTGGATTGGTTGACACCTCCTCGTCGGAGGGCCGCACGGGGCGGCGGGTCACGATGTGAAGGGTTGCCCGGTGGCCGCAGGTACAGACTGGCTGCTGGGGTGGGCAGATGCAGTCTTTGGACTCGACGTTGAAGAATGACTTGACCAAACGGTCTTCCAAGGAGTGGAAGCTGATCGTCGCCATACGGCCACCGGGTTTAAGAATCAGAAGAGCTGCTCTCAGTCCTGCTTCGATCTCATCTAGCTCGGCATTGACCGCGATGCGCAGGCCTTGAAATGTCTTTGTCGCGACGTTGATGTCGCGGGGCCATGCCTTGCGCGGGATCGCCGCCTCGACCGCTCGGGCCAGGTCGCTCGTGGTGCGCAGCGGGCGCCGCGCCACAATGAACTGCGCGATCCGGCGAGCCCAACTCTCTTCGCCATACCGGCGCAGGATGCGCTCGATCTCGCTGAGGTCGAACGTGTTGACGATGCGCGCCGCCGTCAGCGGCGCCGCGGGATCCATTCGCATGTCAAGCGGCCCATCGGCGCGGAAGCTGAAGCCCCGCTCCGGGTCGTCGAGTTGAGTACTGGAGAGACCGAAGTCGAAGAAGACCAGATCCGCGGCGGCGAATCCACTTTCGACGGCGATGGACGCCAGCTCGGAGAACCGTCCCTGGACCAGTACTGCGGCCGGCCCAAACTGGGCCAGCGCCACCCGGCCGGCCTCGATCGCCGCGGGATCGCGGTCGATCCCGAGCAGGCGGCCGCCAGGTGTGAGTCGATCAAGAATCTGGCGGGCATGGCCCGCCTGCCCGAGGGTGCAGTCGATCGCGACCGCGCCCGCTCGGGGCTGTAGCAGCTCTATTACCTCTTGTGAAAGTGCGGGAGTGTGTGGGCTAATGCCCTGAAATTACCCTGTCAGCGAATTCTGTAAAGCGTCCTTGCGCGTCGGCGCTGTAGCTGTCCCATCGGCCCTCTGGCCAGATTTCGACCCGGGACCCGGTCCCGATCACCACCACCGTCGACGGGGTCTCGATCCCCGACAGCCGGCGCTGCTCCGGCTGCAAGCTGATCCTTCCCTGCCCATCCGGCTCGAAGGAGTCCGAAAGCGGATACAAAGTGCGCGCCAGCGCGCGCTGGTCCGGTCCAGGCAGGGGGCTCTTGAGCTCCTCGGCCAGGGCCGCCCACAGGTCGGGCGGATAGATCGCCAGCACGTTGTCCTGGCTCACCGAGACGTAGCTCCCTTCCGGCAGCTGCTTGCGAAACGCGGCCGGAATGGCCACCCGTCCCTTGTCGTCCACCCGCGCCCGGTGCGCCCCAGTGAACACTCATCGGGCCTCCCAGAAGCTTCGAGCGGAGCGCTCCTGGCGAGCGCAGAGGCTGCAACCGCAGCCGTGCAGCTCGAGGGGCAGCGCGTTACCGTGCTTGTCGAATCGATGATTGATGGCCGACGAGTGGCCCCCATCGCGGCTGCGGGGAGAAGTGGCGTAGAGGAGGTGTATGGCGTGCCTTACCTGGACGTAGGGAACGACGTTTGCTGCGACGTGTGCTGGATTCACCACTTCTCCCCACTGATCACCGCGATTCGCCGCTGACAGTAACAACGGGGCGTGTGCCTGTCAATACCTTTACCACAAGATGTAGAGAGGTCCCGGCGGGCAGGTGGGCGCTCGACCACCACCTGTGGGGATCGGGAGAGATGCCAGCCCTAGATCTGGGGCTGGATGGTGATAGTGCCGAACATCAGTTTGGGTCTGAACTATTTTCCCCGACCCGCCGAACGATACTTTTCTTTACCCACTTCGCTTGAGGAGGCCGAGGCGCTTGGCCCGTTTCTCCGCCCAGCTGAAGACGAAAAAGCCGATCGGGATGAGGGCGGCGCCCATCGCGAGAAGGACGGCGATGGCCGGCAGGACGCCGGCCAGGCCCGCCCCATCGAGCAGGGCGCGGCGCATCCCGTCCAGGGCGTAGGTCAGTGGGCTCGCGGCGCCGGCCACCTGCATCGGCAGCGGCAGGACGGTCAGCGGGTAGTACACGCCGGACACGAGGAGCAGGAATCCCTGCAGAGCGATCGACATCTGCTCGCCCTTCTGCGGGGAGAGCAGCGGAAGCACCGAAGTGAGGATGCTCAGGCCGATCAGGGGCAGGGTCGCGGCGGCGAGCACGGCGAGGGCGGCGGGAACGTTTGCGTGCGAAAAGTCGAGATGGAAGAACGCCGTGGCGATCAGGAGCACGACAAAGGTGCGCGCCAGGCCGTACCCGATCGCGAACAGACAGATACCCATCAGGTGCGTGATGCGCCTGACCGGGGCCATGAACGTGTACTCGATCGTGCCTTCCCAGCGTTCCCAGGCGATCGCGAACGCGGCCTCCATGAAGACCAGCGACAGGTAGCCCCACAGCAGCGCTCCGATCAGCAGGTAGAGCTGCGCCCGGCGCAGGTCGAAAGAGGTGCCCTGGGCGCCAAGCGACCCCAGGCCCGAGGCCAAAAAACCGATCGAAAGCACGCTGACGAGACTGTAGAAGAGCCACACGATCTCCCACACCCAGTAGCGCTTGACGACGTGCATCTGGCGTTCGGCGAACCCCAGCAGCGCGTTGAGCTCGGTGTGCCTGATGACACCAATCATTCGCCCTCCTCCTTGTCTGCGACCGCCAGGGTCTTGCCGGTCAGGTGCATGAAGACGTCCTCCAGGGTCGCGACGCCGTGTTCGTGGCGAAGTTCGTCCGGCGTGCCGTCCGCCAGCACCCGGCCGCCATCCATCATCAGGACCCGGTCGCAAAGGGCCGCCGCCTCTTCCATGTCGTGTGTGCAGAGCAGAACGGTGACCTCACGCTCCGCCCGCAGCGCCTCCAGGACGGCCTGGACCTCTTTCTTCGACCTCGGATCCAGCCCGGTCGTGGGCTCGTCCATCAGCAGAAGCGAGGGAGCCGTCAGAAAGCTGCGCGCAATCGCCACCTTTTGCTGCTGGCCACGCGACAGCTGCTTCATCGGCTCGTCGATGGTGTCGACCGGCAGACCGAGCCGCTCCAGGATCTCCATCACGGAATCGCGCGTGCCGGCGGCGCCTCGGCCATACAGCCGCGCCGCGTAGAGCATGTTCTCCCAGGGACTCAGCTCCTTGAAGAAGGCAGCCTCCACGGAAACGCGGTTCACGTGGCGCCGGACCTCGATGGGCTGAGCGACCACGTCCCAGCCGAAAACGGTCGCGCGGCCGGCGTCCGGTGTGAGCAGAGTGCCGAGGATGCGGATCAGCGTCGACTTGCCGCTTCCGTTCGGGCCAAGGATGCCGGTCACCCCGCCCGTCTCAACCGTGAGGTCGAGCGTGTGGAGGGCGACCTTCTCCTTCCACTCTCGCCGCCACCAGGGCGCGCCCGTCTCGCGCTCGCGGCGCCGAAACGCTTTTCTGATCCCGCTGATTTCAACTGCGGTCGTACTCATCAATCGCTCCCAGAATCCAGGACAAAAGAAAAAGGACCGCGCGGTGCCCAACAACCGCACGGTCCTCTGTCGGTGAACTGGTCTTGTTCTAGTTTTCGGTTACCAAACCCGACTCAATGTGCGGTGAGAATGCAGACTTCGCCCTCGACGGCGAACGTCCGCTTCCTGGTGATGCCGCACATAAGCTCACTCCAGATTGAGTAGATACACCCGGGTGGGTGTACGTGATCCTCTAGGCTAATCTCGACCGGCCTCGCTGTCAAGGCCGGTGATCAGGCCGCCTCCAGCTGGGTCAAGACGAACGACATCACGAACGCCTCCTCTCGCCACGAGTCGTAACGGCCGGACGGGCCCGAGTGCCCGGTCATCTGAGTCTGGAGGATCAGCGCCCGCTCCCCGACGTTCAGCGTCCTGAGCTTGGCCACCCATTTCACCGGCTCCCAGTAGGACACGCGAGGGTCGGTCCACCCGCCCGTGACCAGCATCGCCGGATAGTCGGCGGCCCGCACGTTGTCGTACGGCGAGTAGCTCTTCATGTAGTCGTAGTACTCAGGGTTGGCTGGGTTGCCCCACTCCTCATATTCGTTGACCGTCAGCGGCAGCTTGTCGTCCAGCATCGTGGTCAGCACGTCGACGAATGGAACCTGCGCGACGGCACACGCGAACAGATCTGGGCGTGAGTTCAGCACCGCGCCCATCAGCAGCCCGCCCGCGCTGCGCCCGCGAATCGCCAGGCGCTGCGGGTTGGTGTAGCCCTGCGCAACCAGATGCTCGGCGCATGCGATGAAGTCGGTGAACGTGTTGCGCTTGTGGAGGTACTTGCCGTCCTCGTACCAGCGCCGGCCGAGGTCTCCCCCACCTCTGATGTGCGCGATCGCGTAGACGAATCCGCGATCCAGAAGGCTGAGTCGCGCGGGGTCGAACATCGGGTCGATCGAGATCTCGTACGCGCCATAGCCATAGAGAAGGGCCGGGCTGGAGCCGTCGCGCCGCAAGCCCTTTCGGTAAACGAGCGACATGGGCACGCGAACACCATCTGGCGCAGTGGCCCACAGCCGCTCCGTGACATAGTCGGCGACGTCGTATCCGCCCCGCACCGGCTGCTGCTTGACGATGGTCCGACGCCGCGTCTGCATGTCGTAGTCGACGGCGGAGAACGGCGCCGTCAACGACGTGTAGAAGAAGCGCATGACAGAGCCGTCATAGCTCGGGCTGGAACCGGGGAATGCCGTGTACGTGGCATCCGGCTGATCGACCACGTGCAGCTCTCCCGTCGAGCAGTCGAGCACCTCGAGGCGCTGGAGGCCGTCGGAGCGCTGGCCGAGCACGACATGGCCTCTATGCACATCTGTGAAGTTGAGACGCACTTCCGGCCTCTCGGGAACGACGTCGGTCCACGAGTCGCGCCCGGGGCTGGTGACCGGCGCCGCCATCAGCCGGAAGTTTTGGGCGCCGTCATTGGTCAGGATCAGAAAACGGTCATCCTGGTGATCGACCGAATACTCGATCCCGGAGCGGCGAGGCTCAATGATCGCCGGCTCGGCGTCCGGATCCTCGCTGCGCAAGAACCGGCTCTCGCTGGTCTCCTGGCTCGCGCTGCTGATCAAGATGTACCGCTCGCTCTTGGTCAGCTCGACGCCGATCTCGAAGCGTTCGTCATCCTCCTGCGTCACCAGGACGTCATCGCTGGCCGGCGTGCCCAGCCTGTGGCGCCAAACCTGGTACGGGCGCATGGCAGTGTCGGGCTTGACGTAAAAGAACGTCCGGCTGTCGGATGACCATGCCGACCCGTAGTACACACCCTCGATCACGTCGTCCATGTCACTGGCCGCCGCCAGGTCGCGGAAGCGAAGAACGTGCAGCTCAGAGCCGTCGAGGTCGGCCGCATAAGCGAGCAGGTTCTCGTCGGGGCTCCGCTCGACGTAGCCGAGGTCGAAGTACTCGTGACCGCGGGCAAGGTCGTTGCCGTCGAGGAGCACCTCCTCCGGTGCTTCCATCGAGCCGCGCCGCCTGCAGTAGACCTCGTAGTCGAGCCCCTCGATGGTGCGCGTGTAAGTCCACCAACCTTTGCAGAACGTCGGCGCTGATGTGTCTGTCTCCTGGACACGTCCGACGACCTCGCGGTATAGCTTGGCTCGAAGCTCCGCCGTCGGGGCCATCACGGCGTCGGTGTAAGCGTTCTCGGCCTCGAGATACGAGCGAACCTTGGGGTCCTGCCTGTCCCTCAGCCAGTAATAGGGATCGACCCGTCGATCGCCATTGGACTCGACGACTTGCGGGCGGCGCTCGGCGGCGGGCGGCCGTTGGCTCCCGCCAGGCAATCGCATGCGTCAAATCGTGGCAGGTACTCGCAGAACGAGGGCGCTCAGCTGCCGGCGTCGGCCTCTCCGGCGAGCTGGAACGCCTTCCGCACCAAGCGCTTGACGGCGGCCTTGTCGACGTCAGCCGGCGTGCGCAGGCTGATCGAACGCATCTCCTTGCCGCGTCCCACCAGCAGTCCGCTGCCGTCGTCGAGCTCCCGGCCGCGATAGAAAAAGAGGTTCGAGTGGTCTGGGAAGGTGCCGATGCCGACCACGTTGGCTCCGCTCGACGAATAGCGCGCGAGCTTCCACATGAACGTCCTGGAGCGAGGTCGCCCTCCCTGGTAGGCGATCTCCTCCGCGCGAGGAGCGATTGCCTTGACCATCTTTCGCGCCGCCTGCATCGTGGGGCGCACAGCGGCAGGGAGATTCTCGAGCTGCTCGGCGACGGTGACCTCGCGTCCGCCGGCGATGGCGCCCAGGATGAGGAGCGGCTCCCGGCCCGACGCGACCTCCACCGGGAGCGGGTCATCCGGCAAGGCGTCCGAAAAGTCCTCCTCGCAGGCGAAGAACCGGAGCAGCGGCCGGCGTCTCTTGGTCACTGGGTCGCGGATCGTGCCGAGGAGCGCCGGGTAACCGGCCTCGAGCGCATCGAGCACGGACCGTTGGGTCACGGGACCATTAACCTCCAGCTCCACGATGCGCCCGGCGCGAGCGAGCGCCTGCAGGTTGGCTGGCAAAGCCACCTTGATCACGACAGCGTTTGCACCTGAACCGACAGGACCGCCGGCAGGTCGCGCACGATCGGCTCCCACGAATCGCCATCGTTCGCCGAGGCGTACACCTGGCCGCCGCTGGTTCCGAAGTAGACCCCACACGGGTCCAGCTGGTCGACGGCCATGGCGTCGCGCAACACGTTGACGTAGCAGTCCTTCTGCGGAAGCCCCTTCGTCAGCGCCTCCCATTCGTCGCCTCCGGACTTGCTGCGGTAGACACGGAGCTTGCCTTCAGGCACGAAGTGGTGCGAGTCGCTGGTGATGGGGACCACGTACACGGTGTCCGGCTGGTTTGCGTTCACGTCGACCGCGAATCCAAAATCGGTCGGCAGGTTGCCGCTGATCTCGCGCCACGAGTCTCCCCCATCATCCGTCCGCAACACGTCCCAGTGCTTCTGCATGAAAAGGGTTTGCGGGCGCGACGGATGCATGGCGATGCAGTGCACGCAGTGGCCGACCTCCGCGTCCTCGTCGGGAATGTGGTTGGACCGCAGGCCGTGGTTGATCGCCTTCCACGTTTCGCCTGCGTCATCGGACCTGAAAGCGCCGGCCGACGAGATGGCCGCGAAGATCCGGTCCGGATTGCTGGGGTCGAGGATGATCGTGTGGAGGCACAGGCCGCCTGCGCCCGGCGCCCATTCAGCGGCCGTCCTGTGAGTGCGCAAGCCGGGCAGCTCTTTCCAGGTCTGGCCCGCGTCCGTCGATTTGAACAGTGCGGCATCCTCCGCGCCGGCGAAGACAGTGTCCGGGTCGATTAGCGACGGCTCCAGGTGCCAGACGCGCTTGAACTCATACGGATGCGGCGACCCGTCGTACCACTTGTGCGGTCCCGGCGTCCCCTCGTACTGGAACTGGTTGCCGATGGTGTCCCAGGTCTGGCCGCCATCGTCCGATCGCTGCATGACCTGGCCGAACCAGGACGTCGACTGCGACGCGTACAGCCGATCGGGATTCGCCGGCGAGCCATTGAGGTGATAGACGTCCCAGCCTGGGAAATGCGGCCCGGCGACCTCCCAACGCTTGCGGCTCGCGTCGGAGCTCAGGATAAATGCCCCTTTGTGTGTGCCGACCAGTACCCGAACTCTGCTCATTCGCTTCACCCCTCCTCGGGTCGTGTGGCCGTGGTAAGACCCAGGCTTCGGATTCTAAGCCGCCGCCGAAACCAGTTGGCAGGGGTCAGGCCACGGTCAAGACTACGTTGCCCGTCTTTTGCTGCGTCTCGACGTATCGGGTCGCCTCCACGACGTCCTCCAGCCGGTAGGTCCGGTCGATGACCGCCCTGTACTTCCCGCCCTCGATCAACTCCTTGAGGAAGAGGACGTCCTGCCTCGTATATCGGGGCGGGATCCGAAAGATCACCTTCTTGTTGCCGAACCGGGCAGTCCACAGCGCGAGCCATAAATTCTCGAAGCCGTCGGTCGCCAGGTAGCTGCCGCCCGGCTGCAATGAGCTACGGCAACGCTGGAACGAGTGCTTGCCGACGGCATCGAGGATGACGTCGTACGCCTGGCCGTTTGAGGTGAAATCCTCCTTCGTATAGTCGATGACCTGGTCGGCGCCGAGCGCTTTCATGAGCTCGAGATTCTTGGTGCCGCACACCGCGGTGACATCGGCTCCGATGCTCCTGGCCAGCTGCACCGCCGCTGTGCCGCACGATCCTGATGCGCCGTAGATGAGGGTGCTCTGGCCCGCCTGGAGACTCGCCCCTCTCAGGCACCACAGGGAGTTGAGGGCGCCATCCAAAACCGCAGCCGCCTGCTCGAAGCTCATATTCGCCGGCATATGCGCGATCCGGGCGCTCTCCCGGACGCACGTGTACTCCGCGTTGGCCCCGAACCTGAAGCCCGTTTGGCCGAAGACATGGTCGCCGACCGCGAACTCTTTGACCTCCGCACCCACCTCCTCGACCTCGCCCGCCAGCTCGACGCCAAGGATCCGCTGTTTCGGCCGGCGAACTCCGGAGATGAGGCGGCTGATGACCGAGATCGCGATCCCGCCACTGCGGTTGGCTTCGCGCGTGTGGCAGTCCGACCTCGTGACCGTCGTGGCGTGGATCTTCACGAGCACTTCGTCGGGCTCGGGTGCCGGCTTGTCGACCTCTTCGATTCGCAGGACGTCGGGCGGTCCGTACCTGTCGTGGACCACAGCTCTCACATCTCGACGAGGTTAGGGTATTCGCGGGCGGGCACGAGGGGTCAGCGACTCGTGCGATCCAGGCGACGGTCGGCCGTGCTTGGCAAACCCTTCCTGCGGCTCGAGTCAGGTCAAGGCTGGCTTTGGTTCATCACCGCCGGGAGATTCGTGAAGTAGTGACCCTGTTCGAGGTCGTCGATGAGCCCAGGATGCGTGGGCTTCCAGCCGAGGAGGTCTTGGGTTAGCGCGCTCGAGGCCGGACTGTCGAGTGCGAGCAGGGCGCCCAGGAAGCCGAAATGCGCGGGCGCGTCCTCGGGAGAGAAGGCTCGCACCGGGACGTCGAGTTGCCGCCCGATCACCTGAGCCACAGCGCGCAGCTCCACCCCCTCATCGCCGATCGCGTGCAGCGTCGATCCCGCGGGAGCGCTTTCCAACGCCAGCTTGAACAGGCGTGCGGCGTCGAGGCGATGCACCGCGGGCCAGCGGTTGGTCCCGCTGCCGACGTAGCCGGACACGCCCTTCTCGCGGGCGACCTTGACCAGCATCGCCATGAATCCGTGATCCCCGTCGCCGTGAACCGTCGGAGCCAGGCGCACGATGGACGAGCGAATGCCGCGAGCCGCGAGCGCGAGCGTCATCTCCGCGTTGGCCCGCCGCGCCTCCGGGCCCCCGGCGAACCGCGGGTCGTCGCCGTGTCCATCTCGCTCGGTCGCCAGTCGCCCGATGGCGAGCCCCAGCGTCCCAGAGGCGAGGACAAACGGTCGATCAGAGCCCGCAAGCTCCTCGCCAAACGTCTCGATCGCTCGGCGATCAACGGCAGCTGCGGCCTCCATGCCGCCCGCAAAGGACAGATCGTGCCTGAAAGCCAGGTGGATCACACCGTCAGACGCGGCTGCCGCGCTTCGCAAGATCGATAGATCATCAAGATCGCCACGCTGCACCTCGGCGCCCGCCGCGTCGATCGCAGCGGCCGCGGCATCTGAGCGAGCGAGCCCGACCACCTGATGGCCCGAGGCGATCAACTCCGGAATGACGGCCGAACCGATCCAACCCGACGCGCCGGTGACAAAAACTCGCATCAAAGCACCCCTTGAAACAACCCCAATGGCGGGCTGATGTCAGCCGCTGCCATCACTCTAGCATGTCGATGTCAGTCACTGCCATCACTTATGATCACGCGGTGGGTCGATGGGAGCCGGGAGCACCAGGCCGGCTGGCCGACACCGCGATCGAACTGTTCATCGAGCGAGGATTCGAACCAACCACGGTGGCCGAGATCGCCAAGCGAGCTGGGCTGACAGAGCGAACATTCTTCCGGCACTTCGCGGACAAACGCGAGGTCCTCTTTGGCGGCGGAGGCGAACTTCGCGATCTGCTCGTCAGCGCAATCGCGGGGGCTCCGGTTTCCGCGACGCCGATCGACGCGGTTGCAGCCGCCCTTCAGGCCGGGGGCGCGGCGCTCCAGGAGCGCCGTGAATTCTCCCTGAAACGCCAGGCCGTGATTGCCGCCAATCCCGAGCTTCAAGAACGTGAGCTGATCAAGCTCGCGTCGTTCGCCTCCGCGATGGCCGGAGCGCTGCGCAAGCGCGGCGTCGAAGACCCCGCCGCAAGGCTGACGGCCGAGGCTGGGATGGTCGTCTTCCATGTCGCGTTCGAGCGCTGGATCAATGCCGGCGACCCGCCTGAGTTGCCTCAACTCATGCGAGACCTGCTCGGCGAGCTCAAGGCTGCGGTCTAAGGCCGGCCGATCTCAGCCGTGAGTTGCGCTGCTGGTTCGCCTCCTGCGCAGCTCCTTGAGACGAGTAGCGACGAGCTTCTTCACGAGCGATCTCGGAAGCGGCTTGTCGATCGGGAAGTGCAGCGAGCCCGGCGTGCTCTTGTAGCCGGCGAGCTCCCCGGCGAGCTCGGCAAGCACCGATCCGCTGTGAGGCAGGTAGCTGAGGTGATTCTTGAATGCCGCGAACCCGGCGATCACATCGCCGTCCAGCCGGAACGCCGGCATGCCGTACGAGATGCATTCCTCGGCGTCGGGGGCGATGCCCAAGATCATCCGCCGCATCTCCTGCAGCGTCTTGCGCTTTGGCTCGTCGAGGCCGGCCAGATATTCGTCGATGCCTCCATTCGGCACACGATCATTCTCGGCGATTGCCGACGCCTCAGGGCGTTCGAACTCTACTCGGCGGCATTTGACCGAGGCTCAGTCGAGCAGCCTAACCAGGTCGGCCATAACCGAGCCGGCCGCCTCGATCTTCGTAATCTCGCCAACCCCCATGCCGGCGTACATGGCCATGTCGTCAACATCGCGACCCACCTCCTTGTTCGGTGGCACTGTCTCGCGCCATCCGCTGGCTCGTCCGGCTGCGATGCAAGCGGTCAGGACTCTGTGTGGCGCATTCTCCCAACCCTGTCCGAACCAGGTCGTCAAGGTCGTGTCCTCCCCGCTGGCCTCCAGCAGCCTTTGCACGTAACGGGAATGAGCGCCGGACTCGAAAGTAGCCACGAATCGCGTGCCGACTCGAACGGCGTCCGCCCCGGCTCCGATCAACTCGGCCACCCGCCGCGCCGAGGCGATTCCACCCGCTGCCACCAGTGGGAGCCGCGTTGCGTCCAGCACTTCCCTCATCGCATCGTCAAGCAGCTGCTTGCCACGGACGTGCCCGCCTGCCTCTGTGCCCTGAATCACGATGTAGTCGGAGCCCGCCTCTGCGGCCGCGACAGCTTCCGCCGCCGATCCGACCTGCCAGCCTGCGACGGCTCCGCCACGGTGCACCGCCTCCACTAGGTCACGTCGCGGATCGCCATAAAAGAACTCCACGACCCGGGCGCGCCGCGCAGCATCCTCGATCACGTCCAGCGCCGGACTGAAGGGGACGAGGAAGTTGATGCCGCAGGCACCGGGCGCCGGGGGTACCCTGGATGGCACCATCCCGAGTCCGCCGGCGGCCACGACCGCCGCAGCCAACTCGGTTGTGCCAACGCCTCCCATGCCGGCCAGCTGGACCGGGAGATCGCACCCGATTAACTCCGTGAACCTAGTGCTCACCTGTGGATCATGGACCTAGCGTCGCCGCCTGGCTAAGCGCGAATCATCAACCAACACCTGCGTCAGCTGGCCGACCATACGGCCGAAGTGCCGTAGGTTCGCCTCGCCGATCTTGGCGCCGACGTCGTTCGCCCAGGCGCGCTGCGCGGTCTGGATTGTGGCCAGGGTCCGACGTCCCCGTGGTGTTAGCCGCACCAACCTCGAGGTCTCGTGATCGGGGTTGTCCGCGTACTCGGTCAGGCCGTCCTGCTCGAGCAGGTCCGCTATCCGCTGAACGCTCTGACGTGTAAGGCCCAGCCTGCGGGCGACCTGGGAAACGGTCGCCGGTTGACCGGCGACCATCTCCAGCGTCAGCCAGCGAGCCAGGGTCTGACCGGCCGTCGCCGCAATGGATTCTCCCGCCCGGCTGAAGTGTGCCTCGAGCTGGATAGTCGGGATGATCAGATCGGTCAGCACGGCGCCGGCCGCCGCGTGCTCTTCCTTCTGCCGCTTGACAGCATGCTGTCGCGTTGGTACACTCGACATGACAATATTCTGTCATATTCCAAAGGAGCGCAGATGAGCAAGCAAGCGCCCGTAGTCGCCGAGATAAAGCCCTTCCGGATCGAGATCCGGCAGTCGGAAATCGACGACCTGAAGAGGCGCCTGGCCGCGACCCGCTGGCCGGACAACCTACCGGGCTATGGATTCCCGCTGAGCGACGCGCGGGGGCTGGCCGAGTACTGGAGGACGGAATACGACTGGCGAAAGCAGGAGGCGCGACTTAACGAGCTTCCCCAGTTCACGACTACGATCGACGGCCAGAACATCCACTTCATCCACCTCAGGTCGAAGCGGGAGCACGCGCTTCCCCTCCTCATTGTTCACGGCTGGCCGGGCTCGGTCGTGGAGTTCATGAAGGTGTACGCGCCGCTTTCCGAGAACTTTCACATCGTCGCGCCGTCGATCCCGGGTTACGGTTTCTCCGGGCCGACCCATGAGGCCGGCTGGGACGTCCGGCGAGTCGCGGCCGCCTTGGCGGAGCTGATGAACCGTCTGGGTTACGAGAAGTACGGGACCCAGGGCGGCGATTGGGGCTCCTCGATCACACGCCAGCTCGGACTGATCGACGGCGAGCACGTGGTTGGTTCGCACTTCAGCACCCTTGCCGCGACGCCATCGGGTGATCCCGAGGAGATGAAGCTCCTGACTGACCGGGAAAAATCGTTCCTGCAGCGCGGCCAGGCCTTCCAGCAGCAGGGCTCTGGCTATTACATGATCCAGTCGAGCCGCCCTCAGACGCTGGCTTGTGGGCTGACTGACTCACCCGCCGGCTTGCTGGCGTGGATCGCGGAGAAATTCACCGAATGGACCGATCCGTCAAGCCTGATTGACCGCGATCAGCTGCTCACCAACATCTCGATCTACTGGTTCACGGGGACAGCCAACTCGGCGGCGCGGCTCTACGCCGAGTTCGGACGTTCCGGCGCGGGCTGGGGCAAGGTCGAGCCGTCGCGTGTGCCTTGCGGCGTGGCTCAGTTTCCGTATGAGATAGTTCCGCCGATCCGGCGCTTCGTCGAGCGTTCCAATAACCTCGTGCACTGGTCGGAGTTCGAGCATGGCGGGCACTTTCCGGCGATGGAGGTGCCGGACATCCTCGCCGGAGACGTCCAGAAGTTCTTCGCGAGCCTGCGCTGATTTATGCCTCGGACGTAGTTGAGGATGACGCCCGTCGGAGCGACGTGCGGCCAACCGAGTAATGAAGCACCGTCATCCCTCCTTCGTCAACAGATGAGATCGGCGTGAGGTTGACTGGCTCTTCCCCCGCGCGCTCGAGTGCCAGATCAGCTTTCTCACTCGCGGCTCCTTGTCATCTCAGGCAATTGCTGCACGTCCTTGATCGCGAGTCGAACGTAT
>DASXBJ010000034.1:0-13837 GCA_036491755.1 Candidatus Dormiibacterota bacterium | reverse complement strand
CTCGACCGATGACGTCGCTGGTCGTCTCGCGGCCGAGCTGGGATCGGCGGGTGAGGTGGCGGTGCTTCGATCCGGCGAGTTCGTCTCCGACGCCGACCACGTTGCTGCGATCGAGCGTGCAGAGACGATCAGTCGCTGGGTTTTGCTGAGTGCAGGTGATCAACCAGGCGACGCGTGGACCGACACGGCGCTGGCGGAGGCCGACCGGACAATCGCGGTGAGTCGCGGTCTTCCGAGGACCGCATGGATCGCCCACGCGCCGCTGCTTCACGGATGCGAGCTACTGATCCTCGGCCCGTCGGTCACTGACGATCTGATCGGGACGTTCCAACCCAGCGCGACGCAGACGCTTCCTGACGAGACGGCGGTGCGCCGCTGGCTGGCTCTCACCGCCCGGCGCCTTGCCGGACGGGCCGTCGGGATCGTCTTCTCGGGTGGCGGGGCGCGTGCGTTTGCCCACCTTGGCGTCGTGGAGGAGCTCCGCGCGATGGGGGTCCGGATCGATCGCGTCGGCGGTGTGAGCATGGGCGCCGTCGTCGCCGGCGCCGTCGGGGTCGAGATGGACGACGACACCATGTTCGAGACCTTCCGCCGTTACCTCGTCGACCAGAACCCCAGCGGCGACTACACACTTCCGGCGTTCTCCCTCGTCCGCGGCCTGCGTACGCGCCGGTTGCTAGCCGAGGCGTTCGGCGAAGCCACGATCGAAAGCCTGCCGCTCCGCTTCTTCTGCCTCAGCGCAGATCTGAATAGCCGATCCGCGGTCATCCACAGAACGGGTCGACTCCACGAGGCGGTCTTCGCGAGCCTGGCTATCCCCGGCATCTTTCCGCCCGTTCCGAGGTCGGACGGGACGCTGCTGGTCGACGGCGGGATGCTCGACAACCTGCCGGTCGAAGCCATGGCGGCTGCTGCGGAGGGACCGGTGATCGCTGTCGACGTCACCCGTGTTGAGGCGTGGCGACCCCGCCGCGTCGTGCCGTCGTGGTCCTGGCGCGCTCGTGCCCGCCGGCTGATCACCGGACAGGACGTCGAACTTCCACGCCTTGCCGAGACGATGCTCCGCACGCTCGCACTGGCCAGCAGCGACACCGTTACCGCGGCCCGACAGCACGCGGACGTCGTTATCAGGCCGGTGATCGACGGAGCGGGACTGCTCGACTGGAAGCAGCTGCCCCACATGCGCGACGCCGGCCGAATCGCCGTGCGCGAACTCGTCGAGACGGACCCCGCGGCGTTGCGGACGTGCCTGTGACCGTTGCCGGGACCCTGGGCGGCGAGTCGGGCGATGTCGTAGGCGGCCAGCCGCCGCCAACGGCCAGTTACCGGTTCCGAGGTGGTCGACCTCGGTTTACCGGCTCATCGGCTTCTTTGGCGGTGACCGGAGGAGTTCCGTGACTGGAGAGCTTTCCATCGAGGCCTCCTGCTGGCGCAGACGCTGCGCCGCGGCTACGGCTTCCCATCGTGAATGCACCCCCAGCTTGTGCAGCAAGCGGTAGACATGGCTGTAGACCGTGGTCGGTGAGAGCACCAGCCGCTCAGCGATGGCCTCAGTCGACGCACCCTCGCCAAGCAGGTCGACGATCTGCCACTCGCGCGTGGTCAAGGTGCTTCGCAGCGGCCGCCAGCCGCCGGCAGGGATCTCGCGCCAGGCCTCGAGCAATCGCGTCATGACCCTGCTGGGGAGGATCGTGTTACCGCTCGAGGCGAGGATCACCAAGCGCACAAACTCATCGGGCTCGATGTCCTTGTCGATATGCCCAATCGCGCCTGCGTGCAACGCCGCCAGCACCGCTTCGTCGATGTCGGCCGCGGCCGATACGGTCAGGATGCGCGTATCAAGGACCGCCACCACCTGGCGGATCAGCTCGACCCCGCCGGCGGGCGGCAGCTCAAGGTCGACCAGCAACACGTCCGGGCGGTAGTGCCTGGCCAGCTCCACCGCCTCGCGGCCATCGCGAGCTCCCCCGATCACCACGAGTCCGGCAACGTCCTGTAGAACGTCTTGCATCATTCGGCGCGCAAGCGCGTCTTGGTCAGCGATCAGAGCGCGCACGCGTTGATGTTCCGCGGGGTGTACGTCCTCGCTCGCGGATCGGTCAAGATCGAGTGGCCGTTGGGGAGCCATCATTGCTCGCTTGGCCGAAGCATTGGCATGAGCGCCGCCGACGGCGCGCATGACATCTGGTTCGGACGTGTTGGTGGCTGTTCTGGCGAATCCCGTGCCAGGACGGGCTTGAATTCGTCTCTCGCAACTGGCCGGCCTGCAGCGTCGGCGCGATGGGACGTCCTCCGACCGTTTGGAGCGGCCGATCCCGAACACAGCGATGCGGTTCTCCCGGAGCGCGCCGTATGGCCGCCGAGACGTGCGAATAGGAGACGAACGGGGCCGCGGTGCGGCACCCCCTCCCGCACACCTGTCTCGCAGAACGGATCCGCACACCAAGCACGCCGCGGAACTAGTTTCTGCTCTACCCCCGGCTGTTCGTGTTGCTTGAAGCGCTTCGAGGCGCCCCCTCTGTAAACCACCCCTGGACCCCTCCGGTGACCCCGATCGCACCGCACGTCCGGGCGATCACTGGACTGTCCAGTTTACATAACTTTCGCAGCATGCCCAAGTCGTCACTTAAATCCGGGCTTAAAACGCGCAACTTCTGACCGGGTTAGCGGCGCAGGGAGTTCGTTGCACCCAAAACTAAAGCTTCGCATCCGCAAGCGTCTCAACCCGCGGTCCCGGCCACAAGCGGATGCCGGCGTCCGTAACCCCCAGCGGGCTCTGTCCTGCGGCGCCGGTCAGGATTTATCCCTCTTAAGTAGGTATCGAATCTCCTACCCATTTAGGTAGTCACGTCCTCTTGGTGAGTGCATCGGAACTGTTTGTCGGCGTGTAGGCGAACCCGTCGGTATCTCCCTTCGGCGATGGCCAACTCAGCCAGCGGAGCTGCCGGACGGTTTGCAACCGCATCGTCGACGTTGTCCTTCCTCGCGGGTGCCGTGTTGTGGAGCAGCACGCCGCCCTCGCTGGACGCAGCCGCGGCCGCGATGTGCTGGCCGCGTCTGGCTCTGGCGTGCGGTGGGTTGAGATGCGCCCCAATCGCGCGATCGAGGCCTCCTGATAGCAGCGTCACACCGAACCATCTCGGGCCGCCCACGCCCTTTCCCGAAGGCGGCCCTATCGACCGAAGGCGATCCGCGGGCGCGAGCCGATGATGAGAAACCTCATCAGCCGGACGTGATGAAGCTCAGCAAGGGGAGCGCGCTCTCCCGGGAATCAAGACGGCAGACCCATTTGAAGGGATCAGCCGCAGGGATCACGACTTCTCGCGAAAGGAGGTGAACTCTTAGCTTGGAACCGAGCTTTCCCGCCGTCGAAAGCACACTCGCCGGTATGGAGCCCACCCCAGGCGTCCTGATTAGCTGACTCGCAGTCGTTCACTTCGTGCCGTGCCATTACCACCTAGAACAAAACACAAACAGTGATTGTAGAAAGGACAGCAACCATGAGTATGCCTCTTCCTCTCGAACTGACGAAGCCCGTCCTGCTGGCGGGCGACCTGGACACCCTGGTGCAGTCGCAGCTGTGCGGCGGCACACACAGCAACGCAAATTCCAATAGTTTCAATCTGCTGACCGGTATCACCGTTGACGGCGTCGACGTCGTCATCGACGACAACGACGTCCTCTGATCCGGTCGACCGGTCCGTGTCACCTGGCACTCGGCTCGCGCACGCCACCAGCTACAAGCGGAGCCCAGCGCCAGGTGGCCGGCCCGTATTTTCATCGGCGACCGCCATACGGCGGCAATCGCGGCGGCGCCCGATACGTAGACGGTCCCACTGGTACGACTATCCGAAAGGACACCCGATCATGAGCATGCCTCTTCCTCTCGAACTGACGGAACCCGTCCTGCTGGCGGGTGACCTGGACACGTTGGTGCAGTCGCAGCTGTGCGGCGGCACGCAAAGCTGCGCTCAGTGCAATAGCTACAACGCTCATTCTGGGATCACCGTCGACGGCGTCGACCTGGTCATTGACGACAACGACATCCTCTAACCCGGCCCTGACTCCCGTCACGATGAACGGGCGACAAGATGGAGGGCAGGAAGCCCGTTTCCTGCTCTCCATCCGGGTCGGAACCGCCGAGGTATAACCGATGACTACCGTTTTGATCATTACCAACGATCATGACGAGCACGCCGATGCCGTCATTCAGGAACTCTCCGACCGAAGCGTCCCGGTTTTCCGCTTCCACCCAGAGGACTTTCCGCACGCCTGTAGCGTCTCAATCGAACTTCACGACGGGCGCATCGAGGGAGAACTCCGGAACGCAGATGGTCAGGTGGCCTTCGCTGATATCTGTGCCGCTTGGTATCGCCGTGCGCGAAACCTGTTTGAAGGGCGCCGCCTAAGTCTCACCGCGGAAACGCTCGACAACTATGTTAGGGCTCAGTCTACGGCGACGCTGGCCGCTCTCTGCGAAAGCCTCGACACATTGTGGGTCGGGCAGCCTCATAAATTGCGCCGTGCCGAGGTGAAGGCGCTCCAGCTCGCCAAGGCGAGCGCGGCGGGCCTTGAGACGCCGCATACCCTGATTTCGAACGCCGAGGCGGAGGTGAGGACGTTTGTCGACGGATTAGGCGATACAGATTGCGCGATCAAACCGCTCATCGCCCTGGGTGTCAGCGACGCCAAAGGATACCGGCTGCCATTGACGACGACTTTACCCCCGGGGCAGTCGCTCGCGTCCGTGGCCCTGGCGCCGACGATCTTCCAGCCGTACGTCCCGAAGGCGTTTGAACTTCGCTGTGTCGTAATTGGCGACAGGATCTTTTGCGCGAAGATGGACTCCCAGGCCGACGAAGCGACGCGCACAGACTGGCGTGCGGGACAGCCCGACCACGAGATCTTTGTTCTGCCGGAACAAGTGGAGGCATCGATCCGCCGGCTGATGGCCAGCTTCGAGCTCAATTTTGCGTCGCTCGACATGATCGTGACGCCGGACGGGGAGTTCGTCTTCTTGGAGCTCAATCCAAACGGGCAGTGGCTCTGGCTAGAGCTCGAGTTAGGCCTGCCGCTCGTGGCAAGCATGGCGGATTTGCTAACGACGAAGTACAAGGACGCAGAGCGGGCGGCAGAGGATGTGCGGGACAACGGACGGGACAACGGACGCGAGGTGGCACATGCGTCGTAAGGTGCGTGATGGTTGGGGTACGCTGCGGCTCCTCTATCAGGTAGACCGGCGGGCTTTCGTCATCGGGACAAGCACGAGCGTGGTGCAGTCGCTCCTGTATCCGCTGATGTTGCTCATCGTCTGGAAGGGCTTCTCCCTTGTCTTGGCAGGGGCGGGGCCGGGTAGCCATTTCGTCTCTCGAGGAATCGTGCTGCTCGGCGGCCTGTTCGCCGTTCTGGCGCTGCAAGCCGTCCTGCGGATCGTCAATGAGACCGCCGCAAGCGTTCTGAAGGCCGAGTCATCGCAGCAGGTCAACGTCCAGATCATGCGCAAGATGTCCGAGGTCCCTTACCGTCTCTTCGAAGACAACGACTTTCAAGCACGGTATGGGTTGCTCATCAGTCAGGCGAGTTACCGCCCCGGCATGCTGGTGGAGGCCTTCGTCGGCAGCGTTAGCGCGCTGGGCGCCTCGATCGCCATCGCGATGACGTTGACAGCGCTTGCGCCGCTCCTCGATGTGTTCCTACTGGTTTTAGTTCCCTTGACGGTTGCGGAGACCCGGTATCACAACCGGCTTCTCCAGCTGCAAACACAGTCGGCGCCGGACTTGTTCCGAATGACGTATTTGACGCAGAAAAGCATCGATGCGACGTGGCAACGGGACATTCGCGTGCACAACTCGAGCATCCTCGACGACGAGTACCGAGCTATCTCCCATATCTACTTGCTGAATTTGAGACGCCTGTTGCGCCACTATCAGGTGATTCGCGTAGGCGTTGGCATAGGCGCCGCCGCGGTGATCACGCTTGCGATGGGGGTCGTGTTCTGGCAGATCAGGCGCAGCCCCGCAGGGATTGCCGAGGCGGCCATACTGTTGCCCGCCCTCATCATGGGGCTGAATCAGGGAAGATCATTCTCCTCCTCCTGGGGCTCGCTCACGGAATGCCTAGGCTATCTCGTCCAGGTGTTCGACTTCCTGAACCAAAGGTTTGAGAGTCCGGAGGTAACGCGAGCACGGCCGCCGGCGCCAGCCCTCCGTCCGCGAGAACTAGCGGTCGGATCCACCGGCTAGGAAGCGGGGAGAACATGTTGGCTTCGAACGGCCTGGCGATCGACCTGCAGTCGGTGAGCTACAGCTACCCAAACAGTCACAAGGTCGCGCTGTCGGAGATCTCCTACACCTTCCCCACGGGGACGACGGCAATCGTTGGCCCGAATGGCGCCGGCAAGAGCACGCTGGTCAAGCTGCTGACCGGATTGCTTGCGCCGACGTCGGGCACGATCAGGGTTAGGGTCCACGGGGGCGAGTGCCTGCCGCCGGATCAAGCGCACAGAGCCGTGCTCTTCCAAGAGCCGTCCCACCTCTACTTGACCATACGGCAGAACGTGACGATGCGGTTCGAGAAGACGCCGACCGAAGACGCCGGCATCCACGAAGCTCTCGCAATCGCCGGGTTAGGCGGGGTGGTTGAGGCGATGCCGGACGGGATCGATACCCTGGTCGGCGCGGGATTTGGAGGTCGCCTTGATCTCTCCGGCGGACAATGGCAGCGCCTGGCCCTGGCACGGCTCATCTATCAGGATGCGCCCGTGATGATTCTGGATGAGCCCGTAGCCAGTCTGGATCCGGACGGAGAGCGTGCGGTCTTTGAGCTCTTTGCTCAATTGAATCAAGCCAAGGTCATCCTCTTCACCACACATCGTTACGACTCTATTCCCAGAGACACCAAGATCGTCGTCCTTGTCGATGGACGCATCGCGGAAGCGGGGACGCATGAAGAGCTTTTGGAGCGGCAGCGTCATTACTGGTCCCTTTTCACGGCCGGAGGTCCCACAGCCGGCCATTCACGTGGATGGGAGCCGGTGCGTACGGCAACGGCCGAGAGGCCTACGAAACCGGCTGGCTCATTGCGCCGTCCGCCATCGGAGGTGCAGCCGCCGCCTCCAGACGTGCAGGAGATGCGCCGTCTCCGAGCTCGCCGATTCGATGGTCGACTCCTCGACCTGGGCGTGCCGGCCGCTCCAGCCCCGGCGCGCAGTGGCAGCCACGATGACAGCTCGCCCAATGGGCACCAGTCCGGGGGACTGCAACTCGCGGACCCAGGCCACCATTCTGCGGCCGACAACGGTCAGATCAGCTCCGGAGGGGAACATGTACGCTGATGCGGTCGCGAGAATCACGGAGTCGATCTTCCCGATCTTCTTTGTCCAGTCGGACGGCGATCTCCCCAACTTCGGGGTCAGGGGGACTGGATTCTTTCTCGACGACACTGGGGTATTCCTGACCGCAGACCACGTCGTCGCCGGGGCACCTACTGGATCAACGATGTACTACTACGGAAAGGTCCCGGATGAGGTGTGCGCACCGGCCGTAGAGATTGAACATTTGGCGAGTGATAGCGCACATGACCTTTACCTCGGGAGGGTGTGTCGAGACTACCTGGAGCCGGTGACGCTCTCTAACGAGCCCGTCCGGCCTGGGAACTCCGTCTGCCTCGCAGGGTATCCGATGCCGGTTCTCTCCATCAGTTCAGAGGGCGGTCTCGTGGGGAGCATCCGGCGTTACTGGCAGCCGACGTTCGTCGTCGATGCCACTCAGGTCGTGATCGGCAGGAAGATATACGATGGCTACATCGTGCAGGACTCGTGCCTCGTAGGCATGAGTGGCGGACCCGTATTTGATATGGAGGGAAGGGTCCGCGGCATGGCGGCTGCGACGGTCAGCAGGACCGTCCCGGACGCCGGTGGGAACTCAGCTGTCGTCTCCAACGGGGTTGTGATCGACGTTGAGCACATCCGTGGGTTCCTTGAGGCCTCTCGGTCACCTCTTGCGACGAGGAATTGAATCGCCGAAAGCTGTCCGCCGGCCCTTGTCATGGCTTGGTGGACGCTGAATCGGGATGCCGATACGCGCTGACGCTCAAGTGGGTGTACCGGCGGCCAGGTCAGGTGGGTGGCCGGCTGTATAAGCGGCGTGAAATGCACGGTCGCCCAACGCCGCTCGAAGTCGGACAATGTCGGCATCGCGCAGCCGGGATTCCAGCGTGTCGAACCGGGTACCGAGCTTGTCGTGGATCGCGTCGGCCGCGCCGTGCAGCACCGCAGCTGCTTGCGTGTCTCCGGTGCGGCTCGCTATCAATGCCAGGCCGAGGTCCGCGTAAGCGATCATCAACGGGTCGCCATTGAGCTGCGCCGTGGCCAGCGATTGCTCGAACATCGCGCGAGCATCGGCGTCGGCGTTGTCGAGGTACGACGCGAAGCCGAGAGTGCACGAAACCAAGCTCAGGCCTCGTCGGTCCCCGATCTCGCGTGCCAGACGAACTCCCTCGGCAAGACGCGCGCGCGCCGCGCTGATCTTTCCCTCTTCCATTTCGAGGTAACTGAGGTTGTTGAGAGTGCCGATGCAGAGCACGTTGTTGCCGGCTTGACGACTCAGCTCCAGGCTTTTCTCGACCGTTCGGGCACGCTCGGCGTGAGTCAGCTGCGGAGAAGATCCCCTCGTCATCAGGAACAGTGCCATGAGATGCGGGTCGGCCAGCGACATGGCCAAGGCAAGCCCTTCGCGGGTGAGTTCGAGGTGGGCCTGGTCGTTACCTAGACTCCCGTTGATGAGGGCAAGCACGTGTAGCGCTTCGGCGCGGAGGTGGTCATCCCCACGTGCGGAAGCGATCGCCAGCGCTTCCTGAGCGCGCGCGGCCGCTGCGTCGTATTCATCGGTGATCATCGTGAGAAGGACGGCTGCGGCGACCAGAGCGCGGCCGCGTGTGAGGTCGGGCTGTTGAGCCTCTGGGCGGTCAAGCGCAGTGGCTAGGGCCGCCGCGCCTTCAGCCTGGGGCTGGCGGTAAAGCCAGAAATAACACAGAGCGCGGCCCAGTCGCAGTGCAGCGGCGGGGTTAGCGTCCTGGAGACTGTTGGAGATCGCGGCGCGGAGATTGTCGAAATCGAGCTCGAGGCGGTCCAGCCATTCGGTCTGGCCGTGTCCGATGAGGTGCGGCGCCGCCGTCTCGGCCAACGCGAGGTAGTTATCACGGTGCGCCGCGCGCAACAGGCTGGCCGCTCTCTGGCTTCGCGCCCGCAGCTTGGCGGATGCATACTCGCGCACCGTGTCGAGTAACCGGTAGCGGCCCGATCCGGCGTCGTCGCCTTGGAGCAGGCTCTTGTCAACCAACGCCGAGAGCCGATCGAGATCGCCAACCGGCGAGCCGACGCCGGCGCCTGCCACCGCCTCGGCGCTGTGGAGATCAAACCCGCCGGCAAACACCGATAGGCGCTCCAGCATCTCCTGTTCTGCTGGGCTCAATAGGTCATATGACCAATCGATCAGGGCTTCGAGCGTCTGCTGCCGTGGCGGCGTGTTGCGATGTCCGCCGGTGAGTAGTCGGAAACTTTCATCGAGCCGGTTGTCGATCTCGTCGAGCGGCAACGTGCGCAGCCGGGCCGCGGCGAGCTCGATCGCGAGTGGGATCCCGTCCAGGCGGCGGCATATTCTTCCCACCTCAGACGCGTTGTGGGGGTCTACGGCAAAGTCGGAGCGTTGCTGGCGCGCGCGCTCAGCGAACAGCCGAACCGCGTCGCACGCGAGCAGGTGGTCGGGATCGGCGCTCGGCGGCGGGACGGACAGAGAGGGGACGCGGTACAGATGCTCGCCTTCGATCGCGAGCGGCTCGCGGCTGGTCGCGAGGATGGTCATCCTCGGACAACCGCGCACCAACTGGTCGGCGACGTTCGCCACCTCGTCGATCACGTGCTCGCAGTTGTCCAGGATCACGAGTATCTGTCGGTCCCAGCACGACGCGATCAGGGACTGCGGCAGCGATCGTCCCGGCTGCTCCGGCACTCCGAGAACGCCCGCCAGCTTGGCGGCGACCAGCGTCGCGTCCGTGAGTGGCGCAAGATCGACAAACCAGGGTCCATCACCCAACCCGTCCGACATGGTCGCTGCGAGCTGGAGCGCGAGCCGCGTCTTGCCCACGCCCCCGGCGCCGGTCAACGTGATCACGCGCGCGCGCGACAACAGCTCCCGGGTCTCGCTCAGCTGGCGCTCTCGACCGACGAAGCTGGAGACCTGAGCGGGCAGGTTGTGAAACGCATTTCGGTCCTCGCGCAGGCCTGACCGCGAGGTCTCCGATCCCGCATCGGTGGGCGGCGCGCGCGGCGCGACCATGGCTGCGAGGTCAAGCGAGGGTTCCTGGCGAAGGATCGCCTGCTCTAGCTGGCGCAGCGATGCGTTCGGCTCGATTGCCAGCTGCTCGACCAGCACACGCCTAGCACTCTGGTACGCGGCGAGCGCTTCTGCCTGCCGGCCGCATCGGTACAGCGCCAGCATCAGCTGTGCGTGCAGATGCTCACGCAACGGATGCTCATCAACCAGCGTCCTCAGCTCGCCGATCAGGTCCGCCTGGCGCCCGAGCTCAAGATCAGCGTCGATGCGCTTCTCAAACGCCGCGAGTCGCAGCTCCTCCAGCCGCCTGATCGCCGGCTGCGCGAACGACGCCTCGGACACATCGACAAGCGGAGCGCCGCGCCACAAGCCAAGCGCCTCGCGCAACTTCGCGGCCGCCTCCGCCGGCTCGGCACCGACCGCCTCGTCAACCAGCCGCTCGAATCCGTGAAGGTCAAGCTCGTCGGGATCGACGCGCAAAAGGTATCCCGGCGCCCGAGTGGCAATCCGCCCGCCGCCGGTCCCGAGCGCCTTTCGCAGCTGCGAGATCCGCACCTGCAGCGCGGCACGCCCCGACTCCGGGCCCTCTTCGCCCCACAGCTCTTCGATTAGCCGATCCGCGGAGACGACCTCGTTCGCGCTGAGCAGAAGCAACGCCAATAGCGAGCGCTGCGCCCCCGCAAGTGAAACCAGACTGTCGCCATCGGCGACCTCAAGCGGACCTAGGATTCCAAACCGCATCTGCTTAGCGGTCGATTAGCGATCCATAAGCGGACCCATTCATTCTCTCTGATCTGACCCGCCGCGACAAGCTCACAACCGGGCCAACTTCGCTGGCGTTGACCGTGGGGCCAGATCGGGGTGCATTGCCCGGGTTCGGCGACCGCGCGGGCCTTGAATCGAGGGAGTCGAACGAGGAGGTAAGAGGTGCTTGAGAACCCGCGAGGCGTTCTGTTGGTTGCCTCAGACCGTGATGTCGCGTGCGGCGCAGGGGACGCCGCTCAAGACCCCAGGGGAGCGAGTCGTGATTTCATCGCAGTCAGCAAGTCGTGATCGAATCTCTGGCGACGGGCCGCACCCGGGGGATCAGCGCATACGGGTCCTGATCGCCGACCCAGACGGGCTGGCGCGACGGATGATGCAAGACGTTCTGCAGGCAGCGCCCGGCGTGGTAGTCGTCGCGGGTGCTCGCGACAGTCGCGAGGCGTTCGAGCTAGCCCGCCACTATCGTCCGACACTGCTGTTGACCGACATCGCGCTGCCGCCCGCCGGCGGCGTCGAGCTGATCCGCAACTTGGTAGCGATCCTGCCGCCCGTGCGCGTCGTGACGGTTTCGGCCGCGGCGGACCAAGACCAAACGGTGCTGGCGGCGTTGCGCGCGGGCGCGGTCGGGCACATCGACAAGGACATCGACCTGGATCAGTTCGCGCGACTGGTTGTCCTCGCTGCGGGCGGCGAGACGATCGTCCCCGGTCGGCTCATGACGCCGCTGCTAGAGCGGTGGCGACGAGAGATGCCCGCTGGCGGCTGGCGACCACTCCGAAGCAGCCTGACAACGCGGGAGTGGCAGATCGTCGAGCTGCTCGGCGACGGCGCCTCGACCGAGGACATCACAGAGCGACTCGTGCTCTCACCAAGCACCGTCTACAGCCACATCTACCGCGTCCTGCGTAAGTTGGGCGTGCACTCACGTCACGACGCCGTCGCCGCCGCACAACGCCTGCGCCAGGAGGAGGCGTGGATAAGAACGCCTTGCGTCGGCTGAAGCTCATCAGCCCATCGCCTGAACCTCGGGATGCCTTAGGAACCCGATAACCGTACGGGCGGGTTCAAACATCGGTCGCCGTCGCGCAATGTCTCCGCCGCCGCGCAGACAATGAAACATCGCCGGGTCCTGACGGAGTTCGCGGCCTGCCAGCAGCTGGCTGACGGGCGTGAGAGGCAGGGATGCCGCCGATGAGAAAAATCATCAGCAGCACTTGATGAAGCTCATCAGAGGACGGAGCACGACCGGGGAATACAGGAGGGCAGAACGAGGCCCGGCGAATGTGCGCGGTCCAAATTGCTGTCAACCAGGTCGCAATGCCGATCCGGAGGAGGGGGGCCAATGATCAGCTCAACCCGTCGTTTGACTAGGACCGTCTCGGTCGTATGCATCTTGGGGACCGGGGGTCTCGTCGCGCCGTGCATCTCGAACGGGCAGGCCAACCCGGTCAGCCCGACGTCGTTGGTCGGTCCCAACACCTGCACCCTCTCGGCAGTCAGCCAGCCGTTCGCCCCGTGGTTGGACCTTGCCTACTACGAGCTGGCGCCTGGCGGCGACTTCGAGAGCTCGACTTGGACGTTGACCGGCGGCGCCAAGCTTGTCGCGGGCAGCGAGCCGTACGCGGCCACCGGCACGCTCGGCTCCTCCTCGCTATCTCTGCCAGGCGGGTCATCAGCCCGGTCGCCTCTAACGTGCGTCGACGCGACATATCCTTCGATCCGTTTCTTCATTGCAGGCAGCGGATCGGTCGCGGTCACAGTGGCGGACGGGAGTTCGGTGATCCCGGCTGGGATCGCGGTCGCAGGCGGCGAATGGACGCCGACGCCGGTGATGCTCACGAGCTCGGCCGTGCTGGGGGCGGCGTCAGGCGGCACCGCCCAGGTATCTGTGACCTTCACCGGCCTCTCTGGCAGTCCACGGATCGATGACGTGTTCATCGATCCGTGGAGTCGAGGCTGATCGCTCTACTTAGGGATACGAGTCCGCCAATCCCCAAGGCCGCCGGGGTGTCTGCGTTCACGACCTATGTCCGAAATGATCGGTCGCGCGGCAACTTGAGTCATTGGATGCGCGTCACGCGTGCAGAGCGAGGGGTCCCCGCATGAGCGTTGATGTGATCGCCGCCAGGGATCAGCAACTGGCCCTGACCGAACGGCCGCTCCCGAGCCAGAAACGGATGGCTCCTGCGTCTACGCCGGAGACGACAGCGTTGGCTGCCGGTCCGTGCCGAGCTCAGCGGCTCTGTGAGCTAGGCCGCGATGGTCCCGGCCGCATGATGCGGCGGCGGTAGCTCGTGACCGCGCCCGCGCAGATCATCCGCGTACGCGGTGACTGCCTCGCGGATGCGGCCGGAGACTTCGTCGCGCGTGGTGCCGAGCGCAACGACGCCCGGCAGGTCAGGGATGTAGGCACCCCAGCCGCCGTCTTGGTCCTGCTCGTAGATCACGACGTATTCGCTCAACGCAGATCATCCAAACCGCTTGCTCGTCGAATGCTACTCAGCGTGCCGACTGGCACCGTGTCGCTGTCCTTGCCTGCCACGACGATCCGGCCCTCGCGACCCGGGGTGCGCCCAGACTTCGTGCGAGCCGCTCTGCCGTACGACATTCCAGCCCGCGGCGATCAGGGCCTTCGCACGTTCGACGCCAGCCATCAACAGCTGGTCGTAGGCGGTGTCGCGGTGGCGCACGAACGCCGTCACAGCAAGCTCCAGCGCCCATTCTTCGAGGTGGCGGCCGCC
>DASXBJ010000033.1:0-1620 GCA_036491755.1 Candidatus Dormiibacterota bacterium | reverse complement strand
TCCGGCAGCGACGCCCCGTCCAGGAACGAGAAGGCGGAATGGCAGTGCAGCTCGACGTAGGACATCGTTTGCCCGAACGTATGTCCTTACTCGATTTGAGTGGAGACGTCTGGTTGCAGGGATAAGTTGGCCGGGCGATGGAGATTCCGAGTTGTCAGGTCGCTGAGCACGCGGGCTCGAGGGTGGTGCGGGATGGGTGGTATGGCAAGCCGCCGCATCGGCGTCAGCGATGGCGGTGCATCCCGACCAATGGGGATCCCAAGCATCGGTTCACGCCGGTCCTGACCCGCCAGGGCGACCCGCACGCGTATTGCGTTGAGTGCTCCACGGCGCTCGAGCCGTGGGAGGGTCAGGCGGGCGCTCGGGAGTACCGGTTCGCGGCGCGCGAGGTCGGGGAGGCGCTGGTATCGGTGGCCAAGGGCACCAGCTACCGGGTGGCGGCGGAGATCGCGCGCCACAAAGCGGGTCGAATTCCGGCAGGTCAGCGGAGTCGACGCTCGCCGGCCAACGAGGGGCAGCTGGTGGCCAACTGGGTCGATGTGTGCAGCGAGTTCATCTGCCCCGGGCAGCTGCCGGAACGCTGGCCGCACACGATCGCAGTCGACAGCCAGAACTTCCGCGTCAACAGCGGCCCCAACGCCGGTCGCGGGTTTCACGTCCTGGCCGCGGTTGGGCGGGACGAGCCGGAGCCGGGAAAGTGGGCGCACGTGCCGCGTGTGTGGCGTATCGAGCCGTCCGCGCGAAAGGATGTGGCGGCCTGGGCCGCGTTCTTCGGCGCCCTGGAGGGACCGCCGAAGGTGATCGTCAGCGACGCCGATAACGCGCTGGCGCTGACGATCGGCAACCTGTTCGGCGATGAGGTCGAGCACCGCCAGTGCGAATGGCACCTGGGGCGCAAGCTCCGCCAGCATCTCCCAGACGAGATCCTGGCCAACCGCAGCCATCCGATCAGCCGTGCACTGCTGGGCGCCTTTCACAGCCTCGAGGCGTGGGACCGGCTCGAGCTCGAGATCCGCGCCGAACACACCCACGGCGAGCACCGTCCGCTCGGGCTCGCCGTCAAGTGGATGGACACGTACGGCCAAATCGCCC
This sequence comes from Candidatus Dormiibacterota bacterium, assembly GCA_036491755.1. GTDB lineage: Bacteria > Chloroflexota > Dormibacteria > Dormibacterales > Dormibacteraceae > DASXBJ01. The sequence goes on along the minus strand of DASXBJ010000033.1, from coordinate 528 downwards.
GAGCGCAGATCCCGACCCGCCAGCCCAACGGGCTCAACTCGACCGGTCCGGTCGAGCAGGTCCTCAGCGAGGTCGACCGCCGGATCGGCGACCGCGTGGGCTCCTTCACCAACCGCGCTCGCCTCGCGAAGCTGCTCAACCTGATGACGCTCGACCTGCTCGGCAAAGCCGACGCCCGCCAGTGGGCCGACCGCCTCAGAGAGCGGATCTATCTCGCCGGCGGACGCCCGCAGAACCAGCGACCGCACGACGACCGAAAGGGCGTCCATTCGCTGTTCCTGTGAGCGCAAAAACGTCTCCATCCGAATCGAGTAGGAACATGTGTTCGTATGAGCGAGAAACGGCGGCAGGTCGGAGCCACGCGTGAAGCCGTGGCCGAGCTCCGGTCCCACGGGCTATCAGGAGCCGAGATCGCCCGTCGACTGGGCATATCGAAGCCGACCGTCTGTTTTCACCTCAGGATGCTCGGGGTGCCGCCTGCGGTCGAGTTTGCAAAGCGATACGACTGGAAGGCCATCTGCGCCTATT
>DASXBJ010000032.1:0-6616 GCA_036491755.1 Candidatus Dormiibacterota bacterium | reverse complement strand
TGCTCGCCTTTACCGCGTTCACCACCCTGCTGATCAAGCGCAGGGCGCGGCCGGCCGAGCAGGATTTGACGGCTCGTGAAGAGGTCAAGGCAGCCGCGAGCTAGGCTTGCTGCCGTGCGCCAACCCACCGATGGATGGCTGGAGCGGGATGGCGTGCGCCTGCATTACGTCGAGTGGCGGCCTGAAGGCGCAGCCTCGGTCGAGCCTCCGATCCTCCTTCTGCATGGCCTGAGCTCCAACGCGCGGTACTGGGACCGAGTCGCCCTGCACATCACGAACCGCAGGCTGATCGCACTCGATCAGCGTGGTCATGGCTTGACGGGACGGCCTCCTCAAGCGCCAACGCTGCCCGAAGGCTTTGCGGTGGGCGAGCTCGTCAAGGATGCGGTTTTTGTGATCACCGAGCTTGGGCTTGGCCGGCCCGTCGTGGCGGGGCATTCCTGGGGCGCCAGCGTCGCCCTCGAGCTCGCCGGCACGCAGCCGGGAGCCGTGTCGGGCCTGGTCTTCATCGACGGCCCGGTGCGCAGTGCCTCGAGTCTTTTCACCTGGGAGGAGGCTCAGCGCATCATGCAGCCTCCGCTGCCGCGATTCGCCACGTTCGAGGAGGCCACGGCGGAATCCCGAAAGGACTTTGATTCAGCGTACGCCGACGACCTGGAAGCGTTCGTCAGAGCGCGAATCATGCCGTCCGGGGGCGCATTGATCCTCACGCTTACCGCCCCTGTTCGACTGGAGCTGCTTCGAGGCCTGTTCGAATCTCAGACAGACCTGTTGTGGCCGAGCGTCGGCGTGCCGGCCACAGCGCTCCTGGCGCTGCGCAGCTTTGCGCGCATCTCGCGCTCAACCGACGAGGGCGTCGTCCGCCTCCGGGAGGTCGCGCCGCGGGTCGAGGTCAAGTGGTTCGACACCCCTCACGACATTCCGCTGTATGCGCCGGCAGAGGTGGCCGCGGAGATCGAGCGCATCGCCGGCCTCGCGGCCGCGATCGATCCGTCAGAGGCGGCCGCCAGATAGCAGCTTCAGGGCCGCGAGCAGCACCGCGGCGCCGATGAAGGCGACCACCAGGCTGCCCCAGAAGCCGACTGTTCCGCTCGCCCCGAACAGTGCGCTGAGCAAGAAGCCGCCGATGATCGCACCGGCGACGCCCACCACGATATCGGCGACACAACCGAACCCCCGACCGGCGACCACGCGGGCCGCGATCGCGCCCGCGATCAGCCCGACCACGATCCACGACAGCCATGAGCCGGGGTCGAGGTTGAGGTGCGCGAGGACCACGGGGCCTGTCATCTGCCCAGCCACTCCGCCATCAGCGCGAAGACCTCCTCACTGCCGAGATCGTTGAACGGCTCGTGATATCTGCCGTCGAGCATGCGGAGCTCGCTCATCGCGGGTGCTCGGTCGTGAAGGGCCTGGCTGCCCGAGGGATCGACGAGCTGATCCGCCGTGCCGGCCAGGATCAGGAAGGGCACCCTGATCTGGCCGGCACCCGAGAGGATTGCGGATGCGGCGCGCTGCCATTCGCTGAAGGTACGGCTCGTGATCAACTTGTGCACCAGGGGATCGGTGCGGTAGGCCTCGACGACTTCGGGGATTCGGGAGACGGTGCCCGGGTCAACTTCATTGCTCATCGACATTCGCGGAGCCACACTCGCGGAGAGTCTGCCCAGCGTGGCCTTCCATGCCGGCACCTGGACCTTCAAGCGCAGAGCCGGGCTCGAAAGCGCGAAGCGTTTCGTCCGGTCGAGCCTGCCTGCGAGTACCGTGCTCAGCATCACCGCGCCGCCGAAAGAATGGCCTAGCGGTACCACCTCGCCGGTGACGCCGGATTCGACATGGTGTACGAAGGAGGCCGCGTCGTCGACCCACTGCGACCAGGAGTCGATGTGGCCGCGCCGACCCGGGCTCTCGCCGTGGCCGCGCAGGTCGACAGCGTAAGTCGCGAAGCCGTGGGCGGCCATGCCCCTGGCAAATCGTTCGTACCGACCCGAATGCTCGCCCAGGCCGTGCACGACGGCGAAGGTGAGCGCGGCCCCCTCGAGCGGCCACGCCCGGTAGGCCAATTGCGTGCCGTCGCTGCTCGCGACAAACCCCTTGGCGGCGACCGCCCCTTCAGCCACCGAGGTGGCCGAAGCCTCTCAGGATCTTGAGGGCTTCCTGCTCGGCCTCGAGCAGTGTGGGTGCGTATGCCCGAATGCCGCATAGCGCGTAGGCCCACTCGGGGCTCGGCGGACCTTGCGAATGGAGGCGGAAGGCCGGCGGGTAGAAGAAGATGCGCTCGCCCTCCACCTTCTTGATCACCGGCCGCTTGGCGAGGACGTCCTCGAGCGCCTGACCAGTGGGGAGGCGGCCGGAGTCGAACTCGAGGCGCCGCAGCTTCGCCAGCGGGTGGTCCTCGTCCTTCAGGGCGATCCGGACGCCATACTCCGCGCTCAGGTCGCGCATGAAGATCGTGATGATCAGCGCATCCGTTTCGTCGCCCTTCAGCTTGACGAACCCCGCCGCGCTCAGGTCCGGACCTTCGTCCCGCTTGAGGTGGCGGAAGAACTCCATCTCGAAGAGCCCGCGCGAGCGCGAGCTCGCCACCCATGGCTGCCCGGAGCGCCAGGCGCGTGCACTGCCAAGGGCCTCGAACTGCTCATGAAGCCGCTCCAGACGATGGTCGGGAAGGCCCGTGATGCGGTAGTGGAGGACCCGAGGCACTTTCAAGTAAGCCTAGACGTCGGGGCGGCGGTCGCGCCGCCGTCCGGGCGAGGCGCATCGCCTCCTCCTGCCAGGGCGGCGCCTGGACGTCGACCGCCAGCCGGTCGGGACCCGCGCAGAGGAGGAACTCGCCACGTCGGGCCGCTTCGAGGAAGTCGCGCTGGACGGAGCTGAGGCGAAAAGTCGACTGGAGCTTGGCCGCCTCTCCGGGCCGCTGAGCGCCGAGGAAGAGGAGCGCGGGGTTGGTCGCCACCACCGATCCCTGGTCCGAGCTCAACAAATCACCGGGGTTTTGAGTCGCAAAGACCAGGGAGCCGTCGTACTTGCGGATCCGCCGGGCAAGGCTCACGACGAAGCGGCGAATCGTGGGGTCCTCAAAGAGCAGGCCAAGCTCGTCCACGATCAACATGCGGCGGCGGTCCTTGCGCTTGATGCGAGTCCAGAGCGCTTCCGCAAGCAGAAAGTGCATGGGCGCCACCATCTCATCGCGCAGCTCGCGCATGCCGAAAACGACGATCGGGGCGTCGAGGTCGACGTTGGTGGGGGCGCTGAACATCTGGCCCAGGCTGCCCTGCACCCAGCGCTGCAGAACCGTCGCGACGCGCGAGCCGGTGGTCACGCGCTCCGCAACGTCCCCCAGCAGTGGATGTTGGAGTTCCGCGTAAGCCGTGCGGACGGCGGCTTCCACGTGCGCCCTCTCGGATTCATCGAGCCCGCCGCAGATGCAAGCGCACAGGTCGACGGCGTCGGCCGCCGCGGGCCCGAGCCATGCTTCATCGCGGCTGTCGGAGGGGCGTAGGTCGAGCACGTTGAGCGCGTGTCCCGAGCCCAGTGCGAGCTGAACATCCAGTCCGCCAAGCCGGCGCGCCAGCTCGCCGTACTCGTGTTCCGGGTCGATCACGTACACCTGAATGCCACAGCCGAGGGCGCCCATCGCGAGCGCGGACAGCAGGTATGTCTTGCCGGCTCCCGAGTGGCCGAAGACGGCGATGTTCGAGTTGGCGTACTTGCCTGCGTCAAAGGGTTCCACCAGCACCGGGGCTCCGGTGGCGTGGCTGCGGCCGATCACGATGCCACCCGCCTGCTGAAGCTCTGCGTCACGCCATGGGAAGAAGGTGACCAGAGAGCTCGTGTCGACCACACGCTTCCGCTGCAAGCGGTCGATTCCAAGGGGGCGCGTGGCGAGGTAGCCGTCGCGCATGCGGAAGGTGCAGGGCTGAAGGTCACAGAGAAGGGCGCGCGCGGCTGACTCGACTCTCTGGGCGCCGAGCTCGAGGCCTGACCGAGTGGAAGATGTGAGCGTGAGGTAGGTTGCCACATGGAAGGCCTTGTCCTGGCTCGAAGCGAGCCTGCGCTGCAGGCCCTCGGCGGTGGGCACCGCACCGGCGAGGGTCGGGTCCGACGTGCCGGAACCCTGCTGGACGAGGCGGGAGGCGTTCATGTTGATTAGCTGTCGTTGGAGGTACTCGACGATCCACGCGACCGGCAGAGGCGTCACGTGCCAGGAGAGGCTCAGCCTGAGGCCCGCTGGAAGCAAGCGGTGGATCCAGCCCGCTTCGAGCTCGGTTCCTGGCAGGCGCTGGACGTACCAGGTGCGACTCAGACCCGATGTATGCAGCACGCAACCGGCCATCTCTCGACCGAACGGTGGCGCCAGCCCAGACCTTTCGGCATCCACTCTCACACCCATGTCTCGCATCGCGTTGCGAACACGCGGCGCCTGTTGCGGGTCAGTGACCAGGAACGTTGTCAAGCGCCGGGCGTCCAGAGAGCGCGCGACGCTCTCGGCGAATGACACGTCCGCGCCGCGCATGTCGTCGAAGTCAGCGGGCAGGGGTTGGCTGCGGCAGGGCTCATCATCGGAGCCGGGCTCGACCTCGATCAAGAATTGGAGCGGGGTTTCGAGACCGTCGAGCATCCTGCGCAGCCCAACCAACCACCTCGCCCGATCCTCTTCGGCGGCTGCCGCGAATCCGATGGCGCCGGTGGTGATCGTGACGGCGTCAGTGATCCCATCCCACAGGGCTTCGGGGCTCCGAGCCTCGATCCGCATGGGGCCGCAGTTCACCGATAGCCTCACTCGGGTTCGAGCTGCTGTTGGCGCCGGAGGCGTCTTCGCCAGCTCCGTCCGCCGGTCCAGCGCAACCGGTGGGTTGCCAGCAGGAAAAGCACGCCGTCCACTGCCCACTCATCTACGGCGCGGCGGCGGAATCGTCCCCATGCCGCGACGACGCCGACTCCGATCAGGCTCGTTGCGACCCCACCCCGAACCGGTGCGAGAGCCCAACTTGACGACCAGAGGGCGAGGCCGGCGACCAGCGCGATGACCAGGTAGGCCAGGCGCGTCGGGGTCAATCCGTACATGAGCTTGTCTTCGAGGTCAACGTCTAGTGGGATGCGCGCAGACACGCGAGCAGACTATTCGGCAGTCCGAGAACGAGCAACCCAGGTGGTTAAGACCCGCCGAACCTTAGAATCGAGGCAACCACTTCGCGCCGTGCTCGCGTAGCTCAACTGGCAGAGCAGGGGACTCTTAATCCCAAGGTTCAGGGTTCGATTCCCTGCGCGAGCACCAACTTGCTGTGTTTCGTGCTGCCATCCAGCCCATACATGGTGCACGCCCTGATGCAGCGCGCCACGAAGGCGTCCCTTGTAGCTTACTGACAGTTATGTGACTCAGAATCCCAAGCTCTCTCCGCGCTACCCCTCACTTCTGTCACCCTCCACCCACATTTCGCCCGTAGTACCAAATGACGGTGGAACGCAGACAACGCGATCTCGCTGTGAAGACGTCTGGTTTCGGGCTACTGAGCTGGGCGATCTTCTGGTGTCGTTGGCTGCGATGACGGGCATAGCGGCGCCGATGGACGACCGAGCCGAGCAGGCTCTCATCGCCCGCGCCAAGTCCGGTGACCAGGTCGCTTACGAGCGTTTGCTTGAACCGACAGTTCGCCCAGCGACAAGGCTTGCCTTCGCCTTGCTGCACGACAGGTCGGCACAATCCCTAGCCCCTCAGCCCACCTATGCACGACATCACACCTCATGACGAGACGCGTAAGGCGGCAAACACGCTCCGAGAATCGGCTATCCCCTTGAGCCGGCGTTTCCCCCGATTCTCAAAACGAATGTCGGACCCAGCTGCCAGGTCACGAGTCGTGCTCGATACCAGTACCTCGTCCGCATCACCGAGTCCCGCCAGACGTGCCGCGAAATGAACCGCGATGCCTCGGATGGCGGGTCCAGCGTGTTCGACCTCGCCGCAGTGCACACCCGCTCGAGACGCGAGGCCGAGTGCGCGGTCCGCCAGTTGGATCGCCCACGCACATTTAATGGCCGTCGCAGGTCCGTCGAACGTCGCCAGGAGGCCGTCCCCAGCGGTGTCGACCTCGATGCCGTTGTGCCTCTCGAGCTCACGACGCGCGAATTTGTAGTGATCGTGAAGGAGCGCTCGCCATCTCGAATCGCCGAGCTGCGTCACCTTCGCCGTCGAGTCCACCAGGTCGACGACCAGGATCGTAGTGACATGCCGCCCTTTCGAGCGAGTTTCTATGCCCTTCTCCGGCCTATCGGCAGGCTGCCGGGTGCTCGCGTGCCATGCGGCGATCTGGGCTCGCGACCTGAATCCAAGCTTGGCGATCGCATGCTGCACATGGCTGTCGACAGTGCGCTCCGAGATGCGCAGCCGGGCGCCGATCTCACGATTGGTGAGGCCGTCGGCAACGAGCGCCGTCACCTGCAACTCTCGTCCGGTCAACCCAGTCGTTTGACCCGGCGCCTCCTCCACCATGCACGTGAGCAGCTGCTCGATCGCCAGGCGGACCGCGGCTTGCCGCGAAAGTCCCTGGCCGAAGACCTCTTCGGTAGCTGCGCCACTCGCCGAGAGCCGCCTACGAGCCTCTTTTGCCCATCCGTC